>JAJZVE010000397.1 GCA_021845835.1 Pseudomonadota bacterium
CCGCCGCCGAGCAGCAGCGGCAGGCCAAGCAGCACCGCCAGCACGGCCGGGACCGCGGCGATGCCGATGCGGCCGGTCACGCCCGTGCCGTCACCCGGCCGAGCAGGCCTTGCGGCCGCACCAGCAGCACGGCGATCACCACCAGGAAACCCACGATGTCGCGCAGGCCGTTGCCGAGATAGGCGGAAACGAGCGATTCGACGATGCCGAGGCCAAGTCCCGCGACCACGGCGCCGGCGACGCTGCCCATGCCCCCCAGGATGACCACGGTGAACGCCTTCAGCACCATCAGGTTGCCGGAGGTCGGCTGCACCAGCAGCACCGAGGACATCAGGGCTCCGGCCGCCCCCGCCAGTGCCGCGGCGGCAGCGAAGGTGACGACCGCGACGCGGCGTATGTCGATGCCGGAGATCTGGGCCAGCGTCGGGTGCTGCGCCATCGCGCGCAGCGCGCGGCCGGTCCAGGTGAAGCGCAGCAGCAGCCCGAGCGCCGTCATCAGCACGACCATGACGACCGGGATCAGGGCGCGCTGTCCGGTGATCACCGCCGGGCCGAGATGCAGCGGCACGCGCGCCCAGGGCGTGCGCAGCAGTTGCGGCTGCGCGCCGAATACCAGCAGCGCGGCATTCTGCAGCACTACCGCGAGGCCGAAGGAAGCGACGATGGAGCTGGTCGGGTCGCGCCCGGCGAGCGGGCGGAACACCACCCGTTCGGCAGCGATGCCCAGCGCCGCCAGCGCCAGCGCGACCACCGCGCACGCGGGCAGCAACGGCAGGCCGAGCAGCGTCGTCGCGGTGATACCGATATAGCCGCCGAGCATGTAGAACTCGCCGTGCGCGAAGTTGACGACGCCCAGGATGCCGAAGATCAGGGTCAGGCCCACGGCGATCAGCACATAGACCGAGCCGGTGACGATGCCGTTCAGCAGGAACTGCAGCAGGACGTCGAGCCCGGTCATGCGCGGCGGTATTTCGTCAGTCGAACGGCAGCCAGGCGCGCTTGCCGTTGCGCACGACGGCAAGGCCGATCTTGAAGCTGACGCTGCCCTTGGCGTCGAACTTCGCGGTGGTGCCGGGCGGTCCCTCCACCAGCGGGAAGTCGCCGAGCGTCAGCAGCGCGTTGCGGATGGCGACGCCGTCGGTGCTGCCGGCGCGGCGGATCGCTTCGATGATGACGTTCATCGAGTCGAAGCCGAGCGCGCTGTACACGTCGGCATCCTTGCCGAACTTGGCGCGGAACCGCTGGCCGAAGTCGTGCCCGACCGGGTTCGGGGTGCCCGGCTCGTACATTGACGAAACGGCGAACCCTTCCGAAGCCGGTCCGGTCAGTTCGATGAACTTGTCGGTCATCATGGAGCCGGAGCCGACGAACTGCGCCTTGATGCCGAGCTCTCCGGCCTGCCGCAGGATCATCGCGCCGGCGTCCTGCAGGCCGGCGACATAGATCGTGTCCGGCTTCGCTTCCTGCACCTGCGTCAGCAGCGAATAGAAGTCCTGTTCGTTGGAGTTGTACGACTGGTTGGCGACGATCGGCACGCCGTCCCGCGCCGCCACCGCCGTCATCTGCCTGGCCAGCGACGCGCCGTAGTCGGAGACATCATGGATGATCGCGATGCGCTTGCCGTGCAGCCGCTTGATGATGTCCTCGGCCGACTGGTCGCCCTGCTCGTCGCTGCCGGGGAAGGCGCGGAAGAACCACAGGTCGCCGGGTGTGTTCGCGTCGGTGACGGCAACGGCGGTGGAGCCGGCCGACACCATCGGGATCTTGTTCGCGCGCGTGATGCGCGTTTCGGCCAGCGTCACGCCGCTGACGTAGCTGCCGCTGATCGCCACCACCTTCTCGGACTCGACCAGCTTGCGCGCGGCGCTCGCACCCTTGGTGGGCGAGCCTTCGTCGTCCTCGACCAGAAGCTGGATCGGGCGCCCGAGCACGCCGCCCCTGGCGTTCGCCTCGTCAGCGGCGAAGCGCACGCCTTCAATGATCTCGGTGCCGGCGAGCGCGGCGCCGCCCGACAGCGGCAGCAGCACGCCGATCCTGACCGGGTCCGCCGCCAGCGCGGTGAACGGCAGCAGGGCGGCGGCGGCCACGGCGAGCAGGGACAGGCGGCGGCGTGTGTGCGTCATCGGAACACCTCAAGGTATTGCAATGCAATATCAATCAAGCGTATTGCGGTCAGTAAATCGGACTGGCGGCACCGGTGCAATGGCAAACACGACGGCGGCGGACCCTTTCGCGAGCAGGCTGTTCGTGCAGTCGCTGCAGAAGGGGCTGGCGTTGCTGGAGGCGTTCGCCAACCAGCCGGGCGAGCTGACGCTGAGCGCGCTCGCCGCCCGCGCCGGCCTGGACCGCAGCACGGCCCAGCGCATGGCGCATACGCTGGCCGCGCTCGGCTATCTGGAGCGTGGCGGCAACGGTCGGGGCTACCGCCTGGGCAAGCGGGTGCTGGACCGCTCGTTCGACTACCTGCGCGGCAACGCGCTGGTGCAGCGGGCGACGCCGCTGCTGGTGGACCTGCAGAAAAGCTCGGGTGAGCGCGTCGATCTCAGCCTGTTCGACGACCTGACGATCATCTACGCCGCCCGCCGCCCCAGCAAGCGCGAGACGTTCTTCGCCACCCTGATCGGTCGCCGCATCCCGGCGTTTTCGGCCTCCGGCGGGCGCGCCGCGATGGCGCACCTGACCGACGCCGAGGTGGACAGCATCCTGGCGCGCTCGCGGCTGGTGCCGACGACATCGAAAACCATCGTCGCGCCCGATCTGATCCGCCGGAAGGTGCGCGAGGCGCGCGAATCGGGGTTCGCGCTGGCCTGCGAAGAAAGCCTGCTCGGCGAGGTCGCGCTGGCGGCGGCGGTGCTCGACCATCGCGCGCGCCCGCTCGCCGCGATCCACATCGCCGGCTCGCTCGCGGACTGGCAGCCGGCGGAATTCGCGCGCCGCTTCGCGCCGCTGGCGATCGAGGCGGCGCAGGCGCTCAGCCAGACGCCGGCCGCATAGTATCGCACCGCGATACAAAAAGAGTGGATTGCACTCGGCAAGGCGGTTCTGTAGCGTCGTCGCGCTTCCCTTCACTGCCTGGTCCTGCGCCATGTCCGACGAGACGATCGAGGTATCGGGGCTTGGTGCGCCGGCCCGCATCGCGGTGGATCGCTGGGGCATCCCGCATATCCGCGCCGACAGCCTGCACGACCTGTTCTTCGCGCAGGGCTTCAACGCCGCGCGTGACCGGCTGTGGCAGATCGACCTCTGGCGCAAGCGCGGCCTCGGCCTGCTCGCCGCCGACTTCGGCCCCGGATTCCTGGCGCAGGACTACGCCTCGCGCCTGTTCCTCTATCGCGGCGATATGGCGGCGGAATGGGCGTCTTACGCACCGGACGCGCAGGCGATCTGCGCCGCCTTCACCGCCGGCATCAACGCCTATGTCGCGCTGACCGAGCGCGAACCGGCGCGCCTGCCGCCCGAGTTCGCGCTGCTCGGCACGCGCCCGGCGCGCTGGCGGCCGGAGGACGTGGTGCGCATCCGCAGCCACAGCATGACACGCAACGGGCTTTCGGAAATCCTGCGCGCGCACGTGCTGAGCCACGCCGATCTCGCCACCGACCTGCTGCGCAAGGACCTCAACCCGCCGGTCACGCCGCGCGTGGCGGAGGGGATGGACCTCGGCGCGATCGGGATCGACGCTGCGACGCTGTTCAAGCTCGCCACCACCGGCGTCACCTTCACGCCGGAACGGCTGGCCGCGCCGCTTGCCGACGCGTGGCAATGGACCAACGTCACCGATCTCGGCGAGGTGACGCGCGCGGCGGACCTGCAGGGGTCCAACAACTGGGCGGTCGCCGGCAGCCGCACCGTCACCGGCCGGCCGATCTTCGCCAGCGATCCGCACCGCACCCATTCGATCCCGGCGCTGCGCTACCTCGTTCACCTCAGCGCCCCCGGTTTCGACGCGATCGGGATCGGCGAGCCGGCGGTGCCCGGCATCTCGATGGGCCATAACGGCACCGCCGCGTTCAGCGTGACGATCTTCGGCGCCGACCAGGAGGACGTCTACGTCTATGAGACATCCCCCGACCGTCCCGACGCCTACCGCTACGGCGCGGGCTGGGAGGACATGGCGGTCGTGCAGGAGCGCTTCGCGGTCAAGGGCGCGCCGGAGCAGACGGTGCCGCTGCGCTTCACCCGCCACGGGCCGGTGATCGCCGCGGACGCGGCGCGGCGGCAGGCGATCGCGGTGCGCACGGTCTGGTCGGCGCCAGGATCGGCCGCCTATCTGGCGAGCCTGTCCGGCATGCGCGCGACCAGCGTCGAGGAGTACCGCGCGGCGCTGCGCCGCTGGGGCGCGCCCTCGGTCAACCACGTCTATGCCGACACCTCGGGCACCATCGCCTGGATGCCGGCCGGCTTCACGCCGATCCGGCCGAACTGGGACGGGTTGCTGCCGGTGCCGGGCGACGGGCGCTACGAATGGGCGGGCTTCCTCGACCCCGACCAGTTGCCGCGGGAGGTGGCACCTGCCCGCGGCTACGTCGCAACCGCCAACGCCTTCAACCTGCCCGCCGACTGGGACCACGCGACCCGCCAGATCGGCTTCGAATGGATCGAACCCTCCCGCGCCAACCGGGTCCATGAGGTGCTGCGCGCCGATACGGCGCACAGCATCGCCGCCGCCTGCGCGCTGCAGACGGACGTGACCTCCATCCCGGCGCGCCGGCTGCAGGCGCTGCTCGCGCCGCTGCGGGCGGCGGACGAGGACGCGGCGGCCGGCCTCGCGCTGTTCGCCGGCTGGGATTGCCGGCTGAGCGCGGACAGTGCCGCGGCGGCGCTCGCCGAGCTGTGGTGGACGCGGCACCTCAGGCCCGCGCTGCTGGAGCGTCTGGTGCCCGATGCGAAGCTGCGCGCGCTGCTGCTGCCGGGCGACATGGTCAGCCTGCTGCGCGTGCTGGAGCAGCCGGATGCGCGCTTCGGCGAGCCGCCGGCGGCGGCGCGCGACCGGCTGCTGCTGGAGACGCTGGCGGCGGCGATGCGCGACGGCGCCGCGCGCATGGGCCGGGACAGTGCCGGCTGGGGCTGGGGCCGCCTGCATCACGCCTATTTCCAGCACGCGCTTGCCGGCGCCGGCGCCGGCCCGTCGTTCGACGCCGGCCCCTGGCCGATCGGCGGCAGCGCCTCCACGCCCATGCACACCGGCTACCGTCCCGACGATTTCCGGG
>JAJZVE010000398.1 GCA_021845835.1 Pseudomonadota bacterium
ATCCGCGTCTGATGGAGCGCCTGCTCGGCGGCGTCAGCCGCACATTGATGCGGACGCTGACCGTGCCGGTGGTGATGTCGCACTGAGGCATGGGGCGGCGCGCCGCCCTTGCGGGGCTGCGAGCGCGAGGGCATCTCCCCCGCCATGATGCCGTTCGCGCTCGACCAGCCGCAGACGCTGCCGCCGCCACCGGGCGGCCTTGAGCTCGGCTCGCTCGATCTCGGCGACCCCGCCGCCATCGCCGCCGCCGACCACGCGGCGCGGCATTGGCAATGGCGGCAACCCGGTCCGCTCGACCCCGGCAGCGACGCGCACCGCCGCGCCGCCGCCGCCATGTTCCGCGACACGTTCAACCCGTACAAGCCGTCGATCATCCGCTGGCCGCATCTGGACCCGAACGCGCGCAGCCGGCTGACCGGGCTGCCCATCTGGGACATCGCGGTGCAAACCGAGGGCAAGGCACGCCAGCGCATGCTCACCTACGCGCGGATGCTGCGCGACCCGGCATGGCAGGCGGCGATCGAGCTGAACGGGTGGGAGGAGTGGCGGCACAAGCAGGTGCTGTCCGACCTCGTCGCCTCCTACGGCATCGCGCTGGAGCCGGAACCGCCCTACCCGCCGCCGCGCGATCCCGAATGGGCCTATCTGGTCACCGGCTTTTCCGAATGCATCGACAGCTTTTTCGCCTTCGGCCTGTTCGAGCTGGCCAAACGCTCGGGCTACTTCCCGCCGGAGCTGGTCGATACGTTCGAGCCGGTGATCCAGGAGGAGGCGCGGCACATCCTGCTGTTCGCCAACTGGCTCGCCGCCCACCGCGCCCGCCTGTCCCTGCCACGGCGGCTGTGGTTCGAACTGCGGGTGATCGCGGTGTGGGGGTTCCTGGTCTGGGAGCGCATCGGCATCGCCCGCGGCATGGACGGCGGCAAGCCGGCGAAGCCGCAGGACAACAGCTTCACCCTGACCGGCAGCGCCGCGGTTTCCGGCACCGAGGTGAACCCGGCGGAGCTGATGGCGATCTGCCTCGCCGAGAACGACCGCCGCTTCGCCGGCTATGACGCGCGGCTGCGCCGGCCGACCACGACGCCGGCGCTTGCCCGCCTCGCGCTGCGCCTGCTGCGCCTATTCGGCCGCCGCCGCGCGCCACGTCCAGCGTAGGTCGCGCGACAGCAGACCGCTTTCCATCAGGGCCGCGACGGTGTTGAGCCGGATCATGCGCGGCGAGTGGCGGAACCCGGCGTCCGCGAAGCCGATGCCGCGCAGGCCGGCGACCAGCCCGGCGATCGAGGCCGAAAGATCGACGCGCGGCTGGTGCGCCGGCGCCAATTGCCGGAACAGCGAGAAATCGACGCGATAGGAGCGCGCGTCCGGCGGGGCGGCGGTATTGATCGACACCTGCGCACCCGGCACCGCCGCGGCGACGGCGTGGGCGAGGTCGCGCACCTGATGGTTGCGCGCGTCGGAGCCGACATTGACCACCAGCAGCCGCCCACCGTCCTCGGGCGCGCGGCAACACGCCCAGTCGATGGCGCGCGCCATGTCGGCCACGTCGATCAGCGGACGCCAGGGCGTGCCGTCCGACAATACCGTGATCTGCCCGGAGGTGAGCGCGCAGGCGACGAAATCGTTCAGCACCAGATCGAGCCGCAGTCGCTCGGAAAACCCGCAGGCGGTGGCGAAGCGCAGGCAGGTGACGGTCATCCCCTCGCCCTCGATCTGCCGCAGCCCATCTTCGGTCGCGACCTTCGAGCGCGCGTAGGCGGTGAGCGGCCGGACCGCGTCGGTCTCCCGCCGCGCGCCGGTGTCCGCCAGGCCATAAACGCTGCAACTGGACGCGAACACGAAGTTGCGCACGCCGGCATCGCGCGCGCAGGCGGCGAGGCGCAGGCTGGCGCCACGGTTGATCGCGTCCGTGATCGCCTCGAAGCGGTTGCCGATCGGGTCGTTGGAGATCGCCGCGAGATGCACGACCGCATCGCAGCCGCCGAGATCGGCGGCGGTGATGTCGCGCACGTCGCCGAAAATCTGCCGGTCGAGCCTCGTCTCCGGCGCCGGGCCGACGGTGGTGACGGCGGACGCAAACAACCCGGCATCATAGCCGATGAGTTCGGCGCCGGGATGATGCTCGCGCAGTTGCGAAACCACGGCCGGGCCGACATAGCCCATGTTGCCGGTGATCAGGATGCGCATCGGCGGGTTCCCTCAGAAATGCTGATAGCCGGACAAACTGCGATCGTCACCGGCGCCGGCAGCGGCATCGGCCGTGCCATCGCTTGCGCGCTGGCCGGGCGTGGACTGCGCGTGCTGCTGGTCGGCCGTGACGAAGCGAAGCTCCGCGCCGCCGGCGTCCCGAACGCCATCCCGCTCGTCGCCGACGTGACGCAGCAAGACGGCCGCGCCCGCGTCGCCGCCGCGGCGGGGGACGCGCTCGGCGTGCTCGTCCACAGCGCCGGCGCCCATGCGCGGGCAGCGGTCGCGGAGCAGGACGAGGCGGCGTGGCAGGCGATGCTGGCGGTCAATCTGCATGGACCGGTTCTATTGACGTCGGCATGTCTTAACCAATTGCGTGCGGCGCGGGGTCAGGTGGTGTTCATCAACTCATCGGCAGCATTGCAGCCGGCGGGGGTCGGCATGGCCGCCTATGCCGGATCGAAGGCGGCGCTGCGCGCCGCGGCAGACGCGCTGCGCGCCGAGGTGAACGGCGACGGCGTGCGCGTGCTCAGCGTCTTTCCGGGCCGCACCGACACGCCGATGCAGGCGGCGATCCTGGCCGACGAAGGGCGCCGCGCGGCCCCCGGCGCGCTGCTCGCGCCCGCCGACGTGGCAATGATGGTGCTGGCCGCGCTCGCGTTGCCTGAGACGGCGGAGGTGACGGAAATCGTCATGCGGCCGATGCGCAAGCTCTGACCAGCAGCCCCGCGTCCCGCAGCGCCGCCGCCGCCGCCGTGATCGCGGCGAACGGCCGCCCGGACCGCTCGGCGATGTCGAGCAGCGAATGCTGCCCGTCCGACAGGTTCAGCACCCACAGCAGCGCCAGGCGGTCCACGTCGCCGTCATAAAGGCCGCGCCTGCCGAGCTGCGGTTCGCCATGGGGCGCGGTGTTGCGCCACGCCTCGTCGCGCTCGATCAGATCGACGATCTCGGTCAGCACGCAAAGCGAGTCCGCGAGCGCGTCCGGCCGCACGAAATCCGGGTTGTCGGCGGAAGTATGGTATTCGGCGAACGTGCCGCCCGGCGAGCGCATCAGGCAGCCGACCGGCAGATCGAAGCCGGGCGAACAGAACTGCCGCTCGTCATAGCCGGTCGGGCTGAACGGCACGATGCGCGCACCGCGCAGCACATGTGCGGCGTAGCGGTCGATCGGCGCGTTGCCGCGCCGGCTTTGCTTGTAGCTGGGCGGCGCCGCATCGCCTAGGCAGGTGAGCACGAGACCGTGGCGGATGCGCGATGCCGCATCGCGGTTGGCGGCCAGCCAGCAGATCGCGCCGATGGTGCCCGGCGCGAACAGGAAGCGATAGGTGAACCGCCGCCGCCGCGCCGCCAGCATGCGCGCCAGCTCGACCGCGACGGCAATGGCGGCAAGGTTGTCGTTGGCAAGCGAAGGATGACAGCAATGGGCGGAGAACAGCACCTCGCCCGCCTCCTCGCCCGGCAGCACGCATTCGCCGTAGCTCAGGCTGCCGGGCGCCAGCGTCGCGTCGATGCGCACGCGATAGCGGTCCTCGGTCAGCGCCAGGCGATCGCGGTGCGCGAGGCAGAAGCCCCAGTCCCGTACGTAGTAGCTGGTGCGATAGGGGATCAGCGCCGGCTGTTCCGGCAGGCTGTGCAGATGCGCGTCAAGCTCGGCACGCAGCACCATGCCGTCGAACGCATCGCTGTAATTCAGGATGTGCAGGCTGTGGCGCGCGGCGTCGATGACGCGCCGGCCGTCCGGCGTCTCCACCCAGGCCTCGCGCAGCGTCCATTCCGGCGGCACCTGCCAGTCCAGAACGCGCGTGCCGGAGGGAACCTCGGTGACACGGAGCGGGATCTGCGCCCCGATCTGGCGCAGCGTCGCGCGCAGCCCGGGGCCGGTGATGCTGCGCAGGATCGGGAACAACTCCCTGACATGGGCGTGGAGTTTTTCGCCGATCCCGGTCACACTCGCCCCCGCCACGTCAGGGAAGCCGACGCATGCACTTCGCGCCGACGGAAATCGCCGGACTGATCGCGGTGCGGCTGGAGCGGATCGCGGACGCGCGCGGCAGCTTCGCCCGCCTGTTCTGCCGCGACACGTTCGCCGCGCACGGCCTGGCCGACGTGTTCGTGCAGGCAAGTCTGTCGCTGACGCGCCGTGCCTTCACGCTGCGGGGAATGCATTACCAGCGTCCGCCGCATGCGGAGGTGAAGCTGGTGCGCTGCGTGCGCGGCGCGATCTTCGACGTGGTCGCCGACCTGCGCCGCGACAGCCCGAGCTTTCGGCGCTGGCAGGGGTTCGAGCTGTCCCCGCAGAGCGATGTCGGGCTGTATATCCCGCAGGGCTGCGCGCACGGGTTCCTCACGCTGGTCGATGACAGCGAGGTGCTGTACCAGATGTCCACACCCTATGCGCCCGACTTCGCCGACGGCGTGCGCTACGACGATCCGGCGCTGGGCATCGCCTGGCCGCATGCGCCGGCGCTGGTGGCGGAGAAGGATCTGGCCTGGCCGGCGATCGGCTGAATTCCTGGTCACGCCGGCGGACTTCTCACAGCCATAGCTTCGCCCCATAGAACCCCTCCGCCAGCCCCGACGGCGCCGCCGCCTGCAATCCACGCAGCCGCATGAGGGCGAAGAACGTCTCCGGCACGAACCAGCGTCGCGATCGCTGGGTGGCGAAATGCTGCATCAGCGCCGCCACCTTCCGCTCCGCCACCTCCGCGGCCAGCGGCACGAACAGGTTGGGGTTGCCGAGGTCCGGGTCGTATTTCGGAATCTCGTAACCCAGCACCCAATGGTCGCGCCACGTGTTCCACGTCAGTTCGGCGAGCGTGCGGTGGTCCTGGTGATGGTCCTCGCGCGCATGCGTGAGCACCAGGTCCGGTTGCAGGTCGCGTTTGAGAGCCTCGAACGTCTCCTTCAACGGCCCGAAGGCGGCGGGGAAGAAGCCGTCCCGGACATCATGGACATCGACGCGCGCCTCGGCTGCACAGCCGAGGAAGCTGCGCGCGCTCGCC
>JAJZVE010000399.1 GCA_021845835.1 Pseudomonadota bacterium
ATGATGGTGCTGCGCCCGCGCGGACTGGTATCCGGGCGCACGCCCTCGGTCGCGCTCGGGTCACGCAAGGAGATCGCCGCCGAGCTGGTGGCGCAAGGCCGTGGCTGACGCGCCGCTGCTCGCGGTTGAGCATCTGACCATGCGCTTCGGCGGGCTGACCGCCGTCAGCGAACTCAGCTTCGCCGCGCACACCGGCGAGATCACGGCGGTGATCGGCCCCAACGGCGCCGGCAAGACCACGGTGTTCAACTGCATCACCGGCTTCTACCGCCCGACGTCCGGCGCCCTCGCGCTCGGCCATCCGAACGGGCACCGTTTCGCGCTGGAGCGGCTGCCCGGCCACCGCATCGCGCGCCAGGCCAAGGTGGCGCGCACGTTCCAGAACATCCGCCTGTTCGCCGGCATGACGGTGCTGGAGAACCTGCTGGTGGCGCAGCACAACATGCTGATGCCCTCGGTCGCCAACGGGCTGCTGGCGGTGTTCGGGCTGGGCGGCCATCGCGCGGCGGAGCGGCTGGCGCTCGACAAGGCGCGCGGCTGGCTGGACGCGATCGAGCTGCTGAACCGTGCCGACGACCCCGCCGGCGCGCTGCCCTACGGCGCGCAGCGGCGGCTGGAAATCGCGCGCGCGATGTGTACGGACCCGGTGCTGCTCTGCCTCGACGAACCGGCCGCCGGCCTCAACCCGCGCGAGAGCGAGGAGCTGTCCGCACTGCTGACGCGCATCCGGGCCGGCGGCTGCTCGATCCTGCTGATCGAGCACGACATGGGCGTGGTGATGCGCATCTCCGACCACATCGTCGTGCTCGACCACGGCAAGAAGATCAGCGACGGCACGCCGGCGCAGGTGCGGGCCGACCCGCGCGTGATCGCCGCCTATCTCGGCGAGGGCGACGAGGACGAGGAACCGGCGCCGGCTGACGCGGGGGCGGCGGCATGACGGCGCCGCTGCTGCGGCTGGAGGGCGTCACCGCCTTCTACGGTGCCATCCAGGCGCTGAAGGGCGTCGATCTGGAGGTAAACCAGGGCGAGATCGTCACCCTGATCGGCGCCAACGGGGCCGGCAAATCGACGCTGATGATGACGATCTGCGGCACGCCGCGCGCCCGCAACGGCCGTATTCACTACGACGGACACGACATCACGCAATTGCCGACGCACCAGATCATGCGCCGCGGCCTCGCCCAGTCGCCCGAGGGCCGGCGCATCTTCCCGCGCATGACGGTGCATGAGAACCTGCTGATGGGCGCGCACGGCCATCCCCCGGCGGACGTGGAGGCGACGATGGCGCAGGTGTTCAGCCTGTTCCCCCGCCTGAAGGAGCGGCTGGCGCAGCGCGGCGGCACGCTGTCGGGCGGCGAGCAGCAGATGCTGGCGATCGGCCGCGCGCTGATGAGCCGGCCGCGCCTGCTGCTGCTGGACGAGCCGAGCCTCGGCCTGGCGCCGCTGGTGGTGCGGCAGATTTTCGGCGCCATCCGCGACCTCAACCGCGCCACCGGCCTGACCGTGCTGCTGGTGGAGCAGAACGCCTTCCAGGCGCTGCGGCTGGCGCATCGCGGCTACGTGCTGGTCAACGGCGCCATCACCATGGCCGGCGGCGGCGCGGAACTGCTGGCGCGGCCGGAGATCCGCGCCGCCTATCTGGAAGGCGGGCACTGACGCGCAGCGCCCGCCGTCCCTGCGCCGCTAGATCTTCAGCCCGGCATCCGCCGCGGCGCCGATCGCGATCGCGGTCCAGTCGAGGTCGCTGCGGCCCTGCGCCATCGCCGCCAGGAAGCGGTCGTGCAGCACCGAGGCGAACGGCATCGGCACCTGCTGGTCCTGCCCGGTCGCCAAAGCGAGGCCGACATCCTTCGCCCCCAGCGCCAGTTTGAAGCCCGGCGGGCTGAAGGCGCGGTCAAGGATGAAGCGGCCGTAATTGGTGTGGATCGTGCCGGCGAACAGCGTCCTGGTCATCAGCTCGTGCCAGATGCGGGCATCGACGCCGCTTTTCTGCAGCAGCGCGAACGCCTCGCCGAGCGCCTCCATCGCGGTCGCGATCAGAAAATTGCCCGCGATCTTGCCGGTCGGCGCCGCCTCCACCGCCTCGCCGATATCGACGACGCCCTGGCCGATCGCCTCCAGCACCGGCTTCGCCCGCGCTTTCGCCGCCGCCGGTCCCGATTGCAGGATCCACAGCTTGCCCGCTGCCGCCGCATCCGGCCGGCCGAACACCGGCGCCGCCATGAAGCCGCTGCCGCGCGCCGCGTGCCGCTCGGCGAGCGCGCGTACCAGCGCGACGCTCACCGTGCTCATCGACACATGCACGCCCTGCGGGCCCAGCCGGTCGAGAAACCCGTTGGCACCGGTGGCGACTGATTCCAGCGCCGCGTCGTTGGCGACCATGGTGATGACGATGCCGTCGGGCGCCGCGGCCTCGGCCGGTGTGGCGGCGCGCTGCGCGCCGCGCGCGACCAGCGCGTCAGCGGCGCTGGCGGTGCGGTTATAGACCGTGATGCTGTGGCCCTGGTCCAGCAGACGGCTGGCGATGCCGCCGCCCATGCCGCCGAGGCCGATCACGCCGATCTTCGTTGCCATCCTGTTCCTCCACTGCAGCGTCCGGCGGCGGACATCGGCCGGCTGGCCGGCGGCGTCAAGCGGGCAGGGGCTTCCCGGCTTTCACGCTTGCGCCTAGGCTGCATATCAGCCGCGCATCTGCTGCGCGGTCTCATCACTGTGGGGAAACATTTCAATGTTGAGACGGACTCTGTTCGTCGGCGCGGCGGCCTTCGCTGCGATCGCGGCGTTCGCCGCGGCGCCGGCCAGCGCCCAGATCAAGATCGCGTCGGCCGGCCCGATGACCGGCGAATACGCGACCTTCGGCAAGCAGCTCAAGGACGGGGCTGAGCAGGCGGTGGCCGATATCAACGCCAAGGGCGGCGTGCTGGGCCAGAAGCTGGTGCTGGAGATCGGTGACGACGCCTGCGACCCGAAGCAGGCGGTCTCGGTCGCCAACAAGTTCGCGAGCGAGGGCGTGAAGTTCGTCGCCGGGCATTTCTGCTCGTCGAGCTCCATCCCGGCCAGCAAGGTCTATACCGAGGAAGGCATCCTGCAGATCACGCCGGCCTCGACCAACCCCAAGTTCACCGACGAGGGGGCCTGGAACACGTTCCGCACCTGCGGGCGTGACGACCAGCAGGGCCAGGTGGCCGGCCACACCATCGCGACCGAGTTCAAGGACCGCAAGGTCGCGATCCTGCACGACAACACCACCTACGGCAAAGGCATCGCCGACCAGACCAAGAAGTACATGAACGCCGCGGGCAAGCAGGAGGCCATGTACCAGGCCTACGTCCCCGGCGAGCACGACTACACGGCGCTGGTCAGCCGCCTGAAGGAAGCCGGCATCAATCTCGTCTATTTCGGCGGCTACCATTCCGAGGTCGGGCTGATCGTCCGCCAGGCCAAGGAACAGGGGCTGAAGGCGACCTTCCTCGGCCCGGATTCGCTGCAGACCAAGGAACTCTGGCAGATCAGCGGCCCGGCCGGCGAAGGGCTGATGATGACCTTCCCGTCCGACCCGCGGAACCGCCCGACCGCGGCGGCAGTGGTGAAGGAGTTCAAGGACAAGGGGATCGATCCCGAAGGCTACGTCCTCTACACCTACGCCGCCATCCAGCTCTGGGCCGAGGCGGCGGAGAAGGCCAAGACGGTGGATCCGAAGAAGGTCGCCGAGACCATCAAGTCCGGCGGGCCGTGGCCCACGGTGCTCGGCGATCTCTCGTACGACAAGAAGGGCGATGTGACCAAGGCCGACTACGTCTGGTACATCTGGCACGACGGCAACTACAGCCAGATGTGACAAATTGCCGCGCCTGCCCTCTCCCGCGCCGCGGGAGAGGCTGGCGCGGCCGCGTCAGTGCCCGCGCAGGATCTGGCTGAGGAACAGCTTCAGCCGGTCGGTCTGCGGGTTGCCGAACATATCGGCGGGCCTGCCGCTTTCGACGATCTCGCCGCGGTCCATGAACACCACGCGGTCGGCGACCTGGCGCGCGAAGCCCATCTCGTGCGTCACGCACACCATGGTCATGCCGCTCTCGGCCAGGCCCACCATGGTATCGAGCACTTCCTTGATCATCTCGGGATCGAGGGCGGAGGTCGGCTCGTCGAACAGCATGATCTTCGGGCGCATGCACAGTGCGCGTGCGATCGCCACGCGCTGCTGCTGCCCGCCGGAAAGCTGGCCCGGGAACTTCTTCGCCTGCTCGGGGATGCGCACGCGCGTCAGGAACTCCATCGCCAGCGCCTCGGCCTCCGCGCGCTTCATCTTGCGGACATGGATCGGCGCCAGCGTGCAGTTCTCCAGGATGGTCAGATGCGGGAACAGGTTGAAGGACTGGAACACCATGCCGACCTCGCGGCGGACCACGTCCAGCGCGCGCAGATCGCCGGTGAGTTCCGTGCCGTCCACGACGATCCTGCCCTGCTGGTGCTCCTCCAGCCGGTTGATGCAGCGGATCATGGTGGATTTGCCGGAGCCGGACGGGCCGGCGACGACCACGCGCTCGCCCTGCGCCACACTGAGCGAAACGTCGCGCAGCACGTGCAGCGCGCCGAACCATTTGTTGACCTTGTCGAGCAATATGGCGGGGGGGACGGCAACCTGGTCCATGCCTCTCTCTCTCCGTCAGCCTGTGCGCGCGCTCGCCAGCCGCACTTCCAGCCGGCGGCTGTAGCGCGACATGGCGAAGCAGAAAGCGAAGTAGATCACGGCAAGGAACAGATAGACCTCGCGCGCGAAGCCGGTCCACACCGGATCAGCCAGCGCCACCTTGCCGGCGGTCAGCAGGTCGGTGAGGCCGATGATGAGAACGAGCGAGGTGTCCTTGAAGAAGCCGATGAACGTGTTGACCAGCGGCGGGATCACCAGCCGCAGCGCCTGCGGCAGGATGATCATGCGGATTTTCGTCCAGTACGACAGGCCGAGCGCGTCCGCCGCCTCGTACTGGCCCTTCGGCAGCGCCTGCAGCCCGCCGCGCACCACTTCCGCCAGATAGGCGCCGGCAAACAGGATGAAGGCGACCTGCGCGCGCAGCAGCTTGTCGGGGTTCATGCCCTCCGGCATGAACAGCGGAAACATCACGCTCGCCATGAACAGCAGCGAAATCAGCGGCACGCCGCGGATCAGCTCGACATA
>JAJZVE010000400.1 GCA_021845835.1 Pseudomonadota bacterium
CAATGGCGGCGCACATGGGCCGCGGCGGCGGGGCGGGAGTCAACCGGGCGGATGGCGGGGCGGCGGCGCCTGTCATTGCAATTGCAAATCGCCGCGCCGATCGGTAACGAAGCCGTGCGTCAGTTCCGGGGCACGGACGAAGTGGCAGAGCAGTCGCACGCGACCGATTTCGACACGCTGCTCGCCCGCGGCACAGAAGCGGTGCAAGAAAATCGGGCGGAGCAGGCGGTTGCTCTGCTCCGCGCGGCCGTTGCCCGCCGTCCCGATTCTGCCGCCGCGCAATGCCAGCTCGGCATCGCCTGCCAGCTCGCCCAGCAGAACGAGGCGGCGCTGGCCGCCTTCGCCGCCGCGCTGGCGCACGCCCCCGATATGGTCGAGGCGCTGTACGGCCTGGCCACGGCGCTGAACGCCGCCGGCCAGCCCGAGGCGGCGCTGGCCCGCTTCGACACGCTGCTTGCCCTCGCCCCCGGGCTGCCGGAGGCGCAGTACGGTCGTGCGGCCGTCCTGCAGGCGCTGCGGCGGTTCGACGCCGCGGAAGCGGCCTACGCCGCGGCGCTGGCGCTCGATCCCGAGTTCGCCGAGGCCGCCGCCGGCCGGGCGGGTGCGCTGCTGCTGCTCGGCCGGGCCGAGGAGGCGGTGGCCTGCTGCGAACAGGCGCTCGGTCTCGACCCGGATTTCGTCGCGGCACGCTGCGCCCTGGCCACCGCCCTGGGCGCCCTGCACCGCTACCGGGAGGCCATCGCGCAGTGGCACGAGGTGCTGGTGCTGGCCCCGGACCATCTGGACGCAAGGCGCAACCTTGCCGGCACGCTGCAATTGGTCGGCCGTGCCGCGGAAGCCGTCGAACACTACCAGGCGGCGCTGCCGCTCGCCGCCGGCAATGCCGAAACCCTGGCCGACATCGAGGCCGGGCGTGCGCAGTCGTTGCTGGAACTCGGCCGGCTGGAGGAGGCGGAACAGGGGTTCGAACGCGCCATCGCGCTGATGCCGGACCGCACCGGCGCGCATCTCGCGCTGGTCAATGCCCGCAAGGTCCGCCCCGACGACGCTTTCGTGGCGCAACTGGAGGCGCGGGCGGCCAGGCGGGAAACGCTGCCGCTCGGCGAACAGATCAGGCTGTGCTTCACGATGTACAAGGTCTGCTCCGATCTCGGTCAGCCGGAGCGGGGGTTCGCGTTCCTGTCCGAAGGGGCGGCGCTGCGGCGCGGCCAGCTCGCCTATGACGAGGCCCGGGCGCTGGCGATTCTGGAGGCGCCGTGCAGCGTGTTCACGCCGGCGCTGCTGTCGCGCCATGCCGGCCAGGGCGATCCCTCGACGCTGCCGGTGTTCATCGTCGGCATGCCGCGCTCCGGATCGACGCTGATCGAGCAGATGCTGGCCAGCCATCCGCGCGTCATCGGCGGTGGCGAACGCTCCGACTTCACCGGCGCGCTGCGCAGCGTGATGCGCCAGGAAGATGCGCTCAGGGACCCCGACGCCTTCATTGCCGCGTTGTCCGGGCCGGTGCTGAGGCGGCTGGCCGCCGCCTATCTCGACCGCCTGGAATCCGCCGCCGCCGGCACCAAGGCCGACCCCGCCCGCATCACCGACAAGCTGCTGGACAATTTCCGCCTCGCCGGGCTGATCCATCTGGCGCTGCCGAATGCGCGCATCATCCACACGCGCCGCGATCCGGTGGACACGTGCCTGTCCTGCTACTCCAAGCTGTTCCAGGCGCCGCACCCGCACACTTACGACCTCGGCGCGCTCGGCCGCTACTGGCGCGCGTACGACCGGCTGATGGCGCATTGGCGCGAGGTGCTGCCGGCGGGCGTCATGCTGGAGGTGCAGTACGAGACCGTGGTGGACGACTTCGAGGGCCAGGCCCGCCGTGTCGTCGCGCATTGCGGCCTGGAATGGGACGACGCCTGCCTTGCCTTCTACGAGACCAGGCGGCCGGTGCGCACCGCGAGCCTGGTGCAGGTGCGCCAGCCGATCTACCGCACGTCGGTCGGCCGCTGGCGCCCGGATGCCGACACCCTGCGCCCGCTGCTGGAGGGGCTCGGTCTGGCGGAGCCGGCGGCATGACCACGGACGCCGCCCGGCCCGACCTGATCGACATCGACGACGTTCTGCACGAGGCGAACCAGGCGCACACAGCCGGCGATCTGGTCACCGCGGAACGCGGCTACCGCTCCGTGCTCGCCGCCGCGCCCGGCCATTTCGCCGCGCTCAACCTGCTCGGCGTGCTGTTCCTGCAGACCGGGCGGCTCGCCGGGGCGGTGGCCCATCTCCGCCGCGCCGTGGCGCTGCGCCCGAGCGAGGCCGAAGCCCGCAAGAATCTGGGCATCGCCTACGAGCTGTCCGGCGACCTGGCGCGGGCGGCCGGGCAGTACGAGCGCGCGACGGTGCTGCAGCCGCGGTTGGCAGCGGCACATTTCGGCCTCGGCGTGTGCCACGAGCACGCCGGCCGTCCTGACGCCGCGGTGGCGTGCTATCGGCGCGCCGCCACGCTCGCCCCCGACCACGCGCCGGCGCACAACAACCTCGGCAGCCTGCTGAGCGACAGCGATCCCGCCGCCGCCGAGGCAGCGTTGCGCCGTGCCATCGCACTCGATCCCGGCTATCCCGAGCCGCTCAACAATCTCGGAGCCCTGATGCTCAGCCTCGGCCGCGCGCAGGATGCCTGTGCGCCGCTGGAACAGGCGGTGGCGCTGCGGCCGGGCTATGCCGACGCGATGACGAACCTGGGCGCCGCGCTGTGCACGCTCGGCCGGGCAGAGCAGGGCATGGACATGCTGCGCGCCGCCATCGCCGCCGATCCCGCGGCGCTCGTGCCGCGCTGGACGCTCGCCGCCACGCTGGCGGAGCGGGGGGCGGCGGCGGAAGCGGAAAATGTGCTGCGCGGGGTGCTGGCGCTGGCACCGGACCATCCCGAAACGCGGATGCGGCTTGGCCAGATGCTGTACCAGCTCGGCCGGTTCGCCGAGGCGGAACGGTTGCTGGCGCCGCTGCTCGGCGCCGGCGACCGGCGCGGCAACGCGAGTTTCGCCTGGGTGCAAACGCGCCGGCTGGAGGCGGCGGACCGCGGCGTCGTCGCCGGCATGCAGACGCTCGCCGACGACACGGCGCTGCCGGACGAGGAGCGCATCCCGCTGCTGTTCGCGCTCGGCAAGGCATGCCACGATCTCGGCGACCCGGCAGCGGCGATGCGCCAGTACGACGCCGCCAATGCGCTGAAGCGCGCGCAGATGGCACCGTTCGACCGCGCCGCGCATGCCGCCTTCGTGGACCGCCTGATCGCGACCTACACGCCGGAGCTGTTCCGCGCCCGTCGGAGCTGGGCCAGCGAGTCCCGCCGGCCGCTGCTGATCGTCGGCATGATGCGGTCGGGCACCACGCTGCTCGAACAGATGCTGGCGGCGCACCCGGCGGTCGCCGCCGGCGGGGAGCTGACGTTCTGGCCGCTGCACGGCCGCAGCGGCGACGTGCTGCCGGCGGACGCGGCCGCGGCGCGCGCGCTGACCGACGGCTACACGGCGGAGCTGGACCGCATCGCGCCGGACTCGCGGCACGTCACCGACAAGCTGCCGCACAACGTCTATGCGCTCGGCCTGATCCACATGCTGTTCCCGCACGCGCGCATCCTGCACTGCCGGCGCGCGCCGGCAGATGTGGGACTGTCGATCTACCGCACGCTATTTTTCGCCCCGCACGATTTCGCCTACGAACAGGGCGACATCGCCTTCCTGCTGCGGACCTACGAACGGCTGGCGGCGCACTGGCGGGCCGTGCTGCCGCCCCAGGCGATGACCGAGGTGCAGTACGAGACGCTGGTGGCCGCGCCGGAGGGGACCGCGCGGCGGCTGCTGGCGTTCTGCGGCCTCGACTGGGACCCGCTTGTGCTGGACCACGCCGCTCACGGCCGCATGATCCGCACCGCCAGCGCCTGGCAGGCGCGGCAGCCGGTCTATACCGACTCCGCCGGGCTGGCGCGGCGCTATCGGCCGTGGCTGGGCGAACTGGCGTCGCTGCTGGCGGATGACGGCGGCTGAAGCCGTTCAGGCAGCCAGGAACCGCGCCAGCCGCACGGCGGTGTGGCCGCGGCTCGGCCGCAGGCTTGGCATTACCAGCAGACAGTGGTCGTGCGGCGTGCGGATCCGGGCGCTGCCGTCGATCGCGATCAGAGTGCCGCGCTCGCGCACCACGTCGCCGCCGCGGAACGGCTGCACGAAGGCGAAGCTGGCGGTGGCGGCCGTGACCACCTGCGTCACCTCGGCAAAGCGCGGCGTCTGCGGCGGCAGCGGCGACGGCAGCAGCGCCGGATGCGCCGCCACCATGTCCAGGTGGCGCAGCAGGCCTGCGACGCTCGCAAGCGTCATCGCGACGGTCGCCGGCTCCCAGTGCTGGCCGGCCTCGACCAGCACGGCGGCCGGCGCGGCGTCCGGGTCGGCGAAGGCGCCGTAGTCGATCAGACGCCGCCCGCTGACGTGGCCGGGATCGGCCACCACCAGCTCCGGCTGCCCGATCGCCGCCGCCAGCCGCCGCCCCTTGGCGGTGCCGCCGCTCAGCAGCAGCGGGTCCGACGCCCACAGCATCGAGTGCAGGTCCAGCAGCACGTCCGCGGTCTCGACCAGCGGACGCATCTGCCGGGCACGGTCGAGTTCGATCGAACGGCGCGGGCCGTCCAGCAGCACCGGATCCCACAGCCGGTTCATGTCCTCATCAAGAAAACGCGAGACCGTCGGCTGTGCCGGATCGAAGCTGTCGAACGCGGCGAGATTGGCGAAGCCGAAGGTGAGCCTGCCGCGGCGTGGCCGCAGGCCGCCGCGCAGCAGCCGGTCCAGCACGATCGCGCCGGCCAGTTCGTTGCCGTGCATCAGCGCCACCAGCGCCACGTGCGGCCCGGAGGTGGCGGCGGCGCGGGTGGTGAAGCCGGCCACGCCGCAATTGCCCTCTCGCCAGGGCGCGAGGTCGGGCGGCTGCAACTGCACGTCGAACTGTGGCAGGGGCGGCTGGGCGAGCAGGGTCTCGTCGAGCGGCGTCATGGGCATGGCAAGCCACTCTATACAGGGCGACGCCGGCGGCAACACGGCGGACGCGATCAATGCGCAGGCGCATCGGCCGCCGGCGCCCCGAGCGCCCTGTCACGGCGATTCGCGACCCGCCTGGCCGTGGCAATGGC
>JAJZVE010000401.1 GCA_021845835.1 Pseudomonadota bacterium
GACTGCAGTGCGCGCCGCGCCGTCCTGGCCGCTGCCGGCATGCACGAGTTCGACCACGGCGAGCTGCGGGATGGCGAAGCGTTCGCCGCCGGCCTCGACGATCAGCGCGGCGGCGATGGCGAGCGTGAGCGGGATCTTGATGATGAACCGGCTGCCCTGGCCGGCGCTGCTGGCGAGTTCGACGCTGCCGCCGATGCGCTCGACGTTGCTGCGCACCACGTCCATGCCGACGCCGCGCCCGCTGACCGCGGTGACGGCGGCGGCGGTCGAGAAGCCGGGACGGAAGATGAAGCGCAGCACCTGCGATTCGCTCATCGCCGCGAGTTCCGCCTCGGTCGCGAGGCCGCGCGCCAGCACCTTGGCACGGATCTTGTCCACCGGCATGCCGCGGCCGTCGTCGGCGATCTCGATCATGACGTGCCCGCCTTCGTGGAAGGCGCGCAGCGTGATGCGTCCGCTCTCCGGTTTGCCGGCGGCCAGCCGCTCGGCGGGCGTCTCCAGCCCGTGGTCGGCGGCGTTGCGCACCATGTGCGTCAGCGGGTCCTTGATCAGTTCCAGCACCTGCCGGTCGAGTTCGGTGTCGCCGCCGTGCATCGCCAGCTCGATCTTCTTGTCCAGTTCGTGCGCCAGGTCGCGCACCAGACGCGGCAGCTTGTTCCAGGCGCCGCCGATCGGCTGCATGCGCGTCTTCATCACGCCCTCCTGCAGGTCCGACGTGATCTGCGACAACCGTTGCAGCGGCACCGACAGGGCGCTCTCGCCCTGGCCGCGCACCAGTTGCAGCAGCTGGTTGCGGGTCAGCACCAGCTCTCCGACCAGCGCCATCAGTTCTTCCAGCACCTCGACGGCGACGCGGATGGTTTGCGTCGGGGCGGGCGGGGCGGCGGGTGCCGGGGCGGTGGCGGTTGGTTCGGCGGCCGGCGGCGGCGCGGCTGCTTGCGGCGCCTGCCCCTCCGCGATCGCGGCGAGGGCGGCGATCAGCGCCGTGTCGTCGCCCTCCGGCTCGGTGCCGGTGGCGGCGAGTCCCGCGACGATCAGCTTGATGCGGTCGGCGGCGGCGAGCACGACGCTGACCACGGGCGGGCTGGCCGGCAACTGCCGGTCGCGCAGCTTCACCAGCACGTTCTCCGCCGCGTGCGCCACCCGCTCCAGCCGCGCCAGGCCGAGAAAGCCGCAGGTGCCCTTGATGGTGTGGACGTGGCGGAAGATCAGCGCCAGCGTCTCCCCCTCGTCCGGCGCACGTTCCAGCCGCACCAGCGCGAGGTCGAGGTCGGCCAGGCTTTCGCCGGCCTCGGTCAGGAAATCCGCCAGCAGATCGTCCATCGCATCCCCGCCCGCAATCGCAGCAAGGAGCAAGGATGCGAAGGGGGTGCGAAGAAAGGCTTAACCCGCGCCCGCCTACCGCGCTTCCGTATCCAGCGCGTACCCCGCCGCGCGCACGGTGCGCACCATGTCCAGCTCGCCCTCGCCGTTGATCGCCTTGCGCAGGCGGCGGATATGCACATCGACGGTGCGCGGCTCGACATGGATGTCGCGGCCCCACACCGCATCCAGCAACTCCTCGCGCGCGAACACGCGGCGCGGGTGCTGCAGGAAGAACTCCAGCAGCCGGAACTCGGTGGGGCCGAGATGAATCGCGCGGCCGTTGCGCTGCACGCGATGCGCGGCGAGGTCCATGGCGATGTCGTGGAACGCCAGCCGCCCTTTCGCCGGCACCGCATTGGCGCGGCGCAGCAGCGCGCGCATGCGCGCCAGCAGCGCGTCGATGCTGAACGGCTTGGTGATGTAGTCGTCGGCACCGGTGTTCAGCCCGCGCACGGCGTCCTGGTCCTCGGTGCGCGCCGTCACCATGATGACCGGCAGGTCGCGCGTGGCGTTGCGCCGGCGCAACTGGCGGCACACCTCGATGCCCGACATCACCGGCAGCATCCAGTCCAGCAGCACGAGATCGGGCTGCGTCTCCGCCACCCGCGCCAGCGCCTCCTGCCCGTCCGCCGCCTCCTCGACGCGGAACCCCTGTTTCTCCAGGTTGTAGCGCAGCATGGTCGCGAGGGCGGCCTCGTCCTCGACGACCAGCACCAGCGGTTTGGGCAGTGCCGAAACGGCGTCAAACATATGGCTATCCTCTTGTGAGTTCGCGCGGGTTACGGACGCACCACCGCGTAGGCGGAGGTGTCGCCCTTCGGCCGCGTGCCGGTCAACGGCTCGCCCTTCACGGCGTAGTAGAGCGTCTCCGCGATGTTGGTGGCGTGGTCGCCGATCCGTTCCAGGTTCTTGGCGATGAACAGCAGATGCGTGCATGGCGTGATGTTGCGCGGATCTTCCATCATGTAGGTGATCAGCTCGCGGAACAGCGCGTTGTAGATACCGTCCACCTCCTCGTCCGAACGCCACACCGCGACCGCGGCGTCGGCGTCGTTCTCGCCGATCGCGTCGATCATCGCTTTCAGGTTCTGCTGCACCAGCCGGCCCATATTGGCCAGCCCGGTGAGCGTGAACGGCAGCGTGAACTGGCCCAGCACCATGCTGCGCTTGGCCACGTTCGCCGCGTAGTCGCCGATGCGCTCCAGGTCGCCGGTCATGCGCAGGCCGGCGACGATCAGCCGCAGATCCTGCGCCATCGGCTGGCGCAGAGCGAGCAGCCGGATGACGAACTGCTGCACCTGCTGTTCCAGCGCATCGACTTTCGGATCGGCCTCGACCACCGCGGCGGCGGCGGTGTCGTCGCGCTCCAGCACCGCCTGGCAGGCAAGCGCCACCTCGCTCTCCACCATGCCGCCCATCTCGGTGATCAGCGAGCGCAGGCGGTTCAGCTCCTGTTCGAAGCTCTTCACGATATGCTCGGCAATTTCCGGCATCATGCGTCTCCGTTCGCTGATAGCGGCAGCGCGTGGGGCGGATGAAATCCGCCGCACCGACGGCGGATTTCATCCGCCCTGCGATCCTTGACGAAACAGCGTCTCATCCGAACCGCCCGGTGATGTAGTCCTGCGTCCGCCGCTCGCGCGGCGCGGTGAACATCTGCGTGGCGCTGCCCACCTCGACCAGCTCGCCGAGATAGAAGAATGCCACCTGGTCGGCACAGCGCGCCGCCTGCTGCATGTTGTGCGTCACAATCGCGATGGTGAAGTCGCGCTTCAGCTCGTCGATCAGTTCCTCGATCTTCAGCGTACTGATCGGGTCGAGCGCGCTGGTCGGCTCGTCGAGCAGGATCACCTCCGGCCGCACCGCGATGGTGCGCGCGATGCACAGGCGCTGCTGCTGCCCGCCCGACAAGCCCATCGCCGAGGCGCCGAGCCGGTCCTTCACCTCCTCCCACAACGCCGCACGGGTGAGCGACCATTCCACACGCTCGTCCATCTGCGACCTGGACACCCGCTCGTGCAGCTTCACGCCGAAGGCGATGTTATCGTGGATCGACATCGGGAACGGCGTCGGCTTCTGGAACACCATGCCGACGCGGCTGCGCAGCTCGTTCAGATCGACGCCGGGATCGAGGATGTTCTCGCCGTCCATGATGACCTGGCCGGTCGCGCGCTGGCCCGGATAGAGGTCGTACATGCGGTTCAGCACCCGCAGCAGCGTCGATTTGCCGCAGCCCGACGGGCCGATCAGCGCCGTCACCTGCCGCTCCGGCAGGTCGAGGTTGATGCCCTTCAGCGCGCGGTGGCCGCCGTAGAAGAAATCGAGGTTGCGGATCGCGATCTGCGCCGCCGGCGCTTCGCCGGCCGCGGCACCCGCCGCCGAGGTCGTCATCGTGGTGTCGCCGTCGGGCATGGCTTTCCCTGTCAATTGCGCCGCCGCAGCGCCGCCCGCGCGCCGACGCTCAGCACCAGCACCACCGCCGTCATCAGCAGCGCGCCGGCCCAGGCCAGCCGATGCCACTGGTCATACGGACTCAACGCAAACTGGAAGATGACGACGGGAATATTGGCCAGCGGATTGGCGGGATTGATGGTCCAGTACTGGTTGTTCAGGGCGGTGAACAGCAGCGGCGCGGTTTCGCCGCTGATGCGCGCGATGGCGAGCAGGATGCCGGTGCTGATGCCGGTGCGCGCCGCCGGCCAGATCACGCTCGTCACCATGCGCCATTTCGGCGCGCCCAGCGCCAGCGCCGCCTCGCGCAGCGTGCCCGGCACCAGGCGCATGGTCTCGTCGCTGGTGCGCACCACCACCGGCAGCAGCACCAGCGCCAGCGCGACCCCGCCCGCCCAGCCGGAGAAATGCCCGGTCGGGCGCACCACCAGCGCATAAACGAACAGGCCGATCACGATCGACGGCGCCGACAGCAGGATGTCGTTGAGGAAGCGGATCGCCGAGGCGATGGCGCGGCCATGCGCGTATTCGGCAAGCCAGGTGCCCGCCATCACGCCGATCGGCGTACCGAACGCGACGCCGAGCACGATCATGATCAGGCTGCCCGCCATCGCGTTCAGCAGCCCGCCGCTTTCGCCGGGCGGCGGCGTCATCTGCGCGAACAGCTTCACGTCGATGGCGCCGATGCCGTTGTAGATCGTGGTGCCGAGGATCCACACCAGCCATACCAGCCCGAACAGCGTCGCCGCGCTGGCCAGACCGAGGCCGAGCACGTTGACCGCATGCCGCCGCCGGTGCAGCGCGCGCGAGAACGCCATGCTCAGCGCCCCCGGCCGCGCGCCATGCGGGCGAGCATCAGCTTGGCAATCGCGAGCACGACGAAGGTGACGACGAACAGCAGGAAGCCGAGCGCGATCAGCGACTGGCGGTAAATGTCCGAATCCGCCTCGGTGAACTCGTTGGCGATTGCGGCGGCGATGGAGTTGCCCGGCGCCAGCAGCGAAATGCTGAAGTCATGCGCGTTGCCGAGCACGAACGTGACCGCCATCGTCTCGCCGAGCGCGCGGCCGAGGCCGAGGAAGATGCCGCCGACCACCGCCGAGCGCGTGTACGGCAGCACCACGCGGCGCACCACTTCCCAGCGCGTCGCGCCCAGCGCGAAGCCGGATTCGCGCAGCGGCGCCGGCACCAGCGCGAACACGTCGCGCATCACCGAACTGATGAACGGGATCACCATGATCGCGAGGATGATGCCCGCGGTCAGCATGCCGATGCCCATCGGCGGCCCGGCGAACACCGCCCCGATCAGCGGCAGCGCACCGAGATTGGCGTCGATCCAGGGAT
>JAJZVE010000402.1 GCA_021845835.1 Pseudomonadota bacterium
TCCTGGGCGGATGCAGCGCCATTAACGGCCTCTCCTACATCCGCGGCCATTTCGAGGACTTCAATCTATGGCGGCAGCTCGGCAATGCAGGCTGGGGCTGGTCGGATGTCCTGCCCTATTTCCTCAAGTCCGAACGGCGCGATGGCCCGCTAGGTGAATACCACGGCAGGCAGGGGCCGATGGCCGTCAGCGACCTGCGCTACGTTCACCCGACGGCGCGCGATTTCATTGCTGCCGGCGCCAATCTGGGCATCCGCCGCACCGACGATCTGAACGGGGCGGTACTCGAGGGCATCGGCCATCCGCATTACACCATTGACCGCGGCGTACGCCATTCCACTGCCGACGCCTTTCTCAAGCCGGCACGCAACCGCGCCAACCTGACGGTGGAGACCGAGGCTCTGACACGGAGCGTTCTCGTCGAGGGGGGGCGGGTCGTCGGCGTCAAGTACGAACGCGGCGGAGCCATCCGCCTCGCGCTGGCGGGCCGCGAAGTGCTGCTGTCCGCCGGTGCGATCGGTTCCCCGCAGATCCTGATGCTGTCGGGCATCGGTCCGGCAGACCATCTGAAGCAGCACGGCATCGCCGTGACCGCCGACCTGCCCGGCGTCGGCGAAAACCTGCAGGACCACCCTTACGCGCACTGCACCTGCCGGACGCGGCCCGCCGATTCGCTCAACCCGCAGTTCCAGGGCCTGCGGCTACTCTGGCACGGCATCAACTACTACCTGGCAAAGCGCGGTCCGCTGACCATCGGCGCGGCGCAGGCGATGGCGTTCGTGCGCGGCCTGCCCGGCGCTCATCGCCCCGATCTGCAGATCAACTTCCGCCCGCTCAGCCACCGCTACGACGAGAGGTCGCGCATCTCGCCCGATCCCGTGCCCAGAATCACCGCAGCGGTCTGCTACCTGCAACCGAAATCGCGCGGGCGCCTCCTGCTCAAATCGGCAGAACCCAAAGCCGCGCCGGCGATCTACGCCAACTACCTGGACGACGTGCAGGACGAGCAGGCCATGGTGGCGGGGGTGAAGTGGGTGCGCCGCCTGTTCGCGACCGAACCCCTGAAGTCGCGCGTGCTGTCCGAGGACGCGCCTGGCGAGGACTGCAGGAGCGACGACGATATCCGCGGCTTCCTGCGCGCCACCGGACAGACCATGTGCCATCCTGTCGGCACATGCAAGATGGGCCACGATTCGCTGGCGGTGGTGGATGACCGCCTGCGGGTGCGGGGAATTGGCGGGCTGCGGGTGGCGGACGCCTCGGTGATGCCGATCATCACCTCGGGCAATACCGCCGCCGCCACCATCATGATCGCCGAAAAAGCGGCCGACTTCGCCATTGAGGCGCAACGGGCATTTGCAGCCGCCTAGGTCCCTCTTCGAGGGCGCGGCACAGGCCGGAGGGAGGATGCAACGGACGACCGGCGCTTCAGGATCTTGCAGGCTGGCGACAGCGCGATGTCCCGTGTGGTTGCGAGCGCACGACGTCTGTTGGCCTTTGCAGCCCCTGTCGCCGAGAGACCCTCGGGCGCGCCTGCAGGCACGACCGGATCATTGTGCGCTGCGGGACGTTGGCAAGCGCCTTGGCGGTCGGCGGCCGCTTCGCCGCACCGATGGCTGGACCGACCGTTCGCGCCAGGCGCGGTTGGCGTCTTGCCAAGGGAGTGCGGGGAGCCGGCAAGGCCTGCCGCCCTGGACCAGGCGTGGCTGCGATGCAAGCGGGCACGTGGCATCGATTGCGAGATCAAAGTTCATTGCTTCGGGCAAACTGGGGAGAGTCTAATGAGATTATGGACGTATCTGGCGGGGCTATGTGTGGCAGCGGGCCTCGCATTCGCTGCCGCAGGGCAGGCCGCGGCAGCGGATCGACCACAATGCGGCCTCGACACCGGCAAGCCCGCCACCGGTGCGCCGATCGAGATCGGCGCGGTGGTCGGCAAGACCGGTCCGGCCGACTTCAGCGCTTCGGCCCGCGCCGCCAAGGCCTACTTCGAATGCGTGAATGCGAATGGCGGCATCAACGGCCGACGGATCCACTATACGATCGCCGATGATGCCTGGAACCCGGAGCAGGCCGCGCAGGTCGCAACCAAGCTGGTCAACGACACCAAAGTGGTGGCGATGGTCGGCAACTCCAGCATGGTCGACTGCTCGGTCAACGAGAAGCTCTACGAGGCCGAGAACCTGGTGGTGATCGCCGGGGTCGGCGTGCCGCGTGATTGCTTCTTCTCCAAGAACATCGCGCCGACCAACGCCGGGCCGCGCCTGAGCAACATCGGTGGCGCCGTCTATCTGGACAAGACGTTTGGCCTCAAGAAGGTCGTCTGCGTTTCCGCGAACATCCCAGGCGTCGGCGACTGGTCGTGCGGCGGCGTTGCCGACTGGGGTAAGACCCACGGCGTCGAGGTCAAGGTGATCCTGACCGATCCGGGATCGCTCGATCCGACCTCGCTCATCCTGCAGATCGCCGCGTTCAATCCGGACGCCATCGACATCAATCTGCCGAAGGAACCCTCGGTGCCGGTGTTCGCGGCGGCCCAGGCGCAGGGCATGGGCGGAAAGTACAAATGGTTCAGCCCGGCGTCCTCCTATGACGCCAGCTTTCCCAAGGCCGTCGGGCCATACTGGGACAACCGGATCTACGTCCAACTCGAACTGGAGCCGCTCGACAAGAAGGCTCCCGACAATCTCAACTGGATGGCGGTACTGAAGAAGTACGGCAACGTGGCCGATGCCAGCACGTTCTCGCAGGCCGGCTACCTGGCGGCCCGCATTGCCACCCAGGCGATGCTGAAGTTGGACCCGGCCAAGATCGACCGGGCCTCGGTTGGCAAGGCGCTTCGCGACGTCAAGGGCTTCAAGAGCGATATCATATGCGGTGCATGGTACTTCGGGCCCGGCAGCCAGCACAATGCGATCCACGCGGGGTCAGAGGCGGTCGTCCACGACGGCGGGTTCGAGACCAAGGCGAGCTGCTTCGCGATCGATGACCCGGAACTGGCGCCCGTGCTCAAGGTGGAAAAAGAACTGCACCTGAGCGAGTAGAACGCCGGGCGATCGCATCGTCCATGTGATTGTCGGTCAGGCGCCGGGGGACACGCCCCCGGCGTCTCCATTTCATGTCAGGTTTGTGTCAGCCTGCGCGCCTTGCGACGGCGCCCTGAAGACCTGTTTGCCATGCAGCCCGTCGTGCGAATGGCGCAGCGGGAGGACGCCCGGGGGTGGGCAGCGCAATGCATCGGGCACCAGTTTTCCCAATGGCCCCTTCGCCGGAGTCACGCCGCCATCGGCCAGTATCAGGGCGCCGGTGACGTAACTCGCCTCGTCCGACGCCAGGAATGCGAAAATGCCGGCCATTTCCTCGGGAGTTCCACGCCGGCCGAGCGGCACCATGGCATCGATCATGCCCTGATGCTCGACGGAGATCGGCCCTTCGCTGCCTCGCGTCCAGGCGGTGTCGATGGGGCCCGGACAGACGCAGTTGGCGCGCACGCCGTAATGGGCCTGCTCCAGCGCCACCCCTTTCGCGAACGCATGCAGGAAGGCCTTCGAGCCGCCGTACGGCGTGAACATGGCCGAGCCGTTGAGGCCGGCCTCCGAGCCGGTGAAGACGATGTTGCCGCGGCTGCGTTGCAGGTGAGGCAAGGCAAATTTGGTCATCAGGAAGGCGGTGCGGATATTGTTGCGCACCGTCCTGTCGAAGTCCTCGATACGATACGAGGCAGTCTCGGCATTGGCGATGAAGATCCCCGCGTTGTTTACCAGGATGTCGATCCGTCCATAGCGGGCAATCGCTGCTTCAACGCATGCACGCGCCTCGGTCTCCTCGGCCAGGTCGCCGAAATGGGCCTCGGCCTCGCCGCCGCCGTTCACGATTGCCGCCGCCACCTCGCCCACCGGATCGGCCGGCAAGCCACTCAGGACGAGCCGGGCGCCCTCGCGCGCAAACTTATGGGCGATTGCTTCTCCAATGCCGGTGCCGGCCCCCGTCACGATCGCGACTTTGCCTTTGAGGCGCATGCGGGTCTCTCCATCGGGTTTTGACTACAAGCTGGAAACGTCCTGGTCGTCGCCGGGCGCTGGCTGGCTGCCGCGGGCCGGTGATCATGTCACAATGCTCCGATGGGCTGCGCAGCGGCGGTTTTCCGTCGGCCCGTTCCATGCGCGCTCACCCGCGTCGGTCGCGACCGTCCATGAATCACATCGGGAGCCGTCAGGGAATGATTGAATCGGACCGGGTCGAATCGTCAGCCGCGCGCGAGATCGGCCAGCTTCGCGCAGGTCTTGATGAGCATCTTGCCGAGCAGTTCGGCACGACCGGCCTCCAATCTGGATGAGATGGCGGAAATGGAGACCGCCAGATATGGAATGCCGTCGGCGTTGGGCACGCTCGCCGCGAGGCCTGCTACGCCTTCCATGACAACGTCCACACCCCAGCCATAGCCGTGCTCGCGAACGAACCGGATCTCGGTCCTGACCTGCTCGGGCGAGGCGTTCCGGAAGGAAGGGCCGAACGTCTCGGCCCGCCGGATGATGGTTTCGGCGTGCTCGTCCTGCAACGCCGCAAGCAGCGCGATGCCGCCAAGGCTCGCCACCATGGGCATTCGCTCGCCGACGGCGATCACATAGGTCCGGATCGGATAGGCGCCTTCCGCCCTCATGAGGTAGAGCACGTCGTCGGCGCTGCGCATCATCAGGTATGCCGTGTCGCCGCTCCGGGTCGCCAGATCTTCGATCACGGGACGAAAGCGCTCGAGATTCCTGAGCGGGCTGGGTGCCGACAACCCCAGTTCGAAGAGCGCCGACCCGAGCGCATACTTACGCGAAGGCTGCTGGCGTATGAAGCCCTCCTTGGCCAGCGATTGCAGGATGCGATGCACCGTGGGGCGACTGAGCCGGGTCGCTTGCGTGAGGTCCACCAGTCGCGCCCCGCCCTGTCCCCTGCGGGCGACCTCCCGGAGGATGAGGCAGGCGCGCTCAATCGCCTGCGCCCCGGAGACGGTCGGCTCGTCGGCGGCCTTCATCGCGTTCTGAACCGGACCCTTCATCCCCGGCGCCTGATGTTGATCGGCGCCAATCTAGTCCGCGCGCCCAAGCAGCGTACCGCCATCAATGACATATTGCGCGCCGGTGACGAAAGCGGAGGCG
>JAJZVE010000403.1 GCA_021845835.1 Pseudomonadota bacterium
AAGGTGTTGATAGCCACGAGAACCTTGCCGCCGCGCGCATGCGCGAAGGTGATCCCCTCCGCCATCTCGTCGCGGTCGAAGTTCAGACCTGGATAGTTGCGCGCATTGGTGGCGTCGCGGAAGCCGCAATAGACGGTGTCGGCCCCGGCCTCGATCGCCGCGCGCAGCGCCGCGGGCGTGCCGGCCGGGCACACCAGTTCCAGATACGACCTGCTCACGCCGTGCGCTCTCCCGTTCGCTTGTTCCTGGCTTCAAGTCTGGCCAGTCGCGCGCGCAGATCGGTGATCTCGGCGGCGAGCGCCTGCGCCTCGTCCTCGGTATCGTGGCCGCGATGCGCGGCGCGGTGCATCGCGTCGCGCCAGCGCATCAGGTGCGCGCCGGCGCGCTGCACGTGGCGGTCGATGCGCAGCACCAGCCGCCGCGCCGGCGCCTGCAACGGCCCGGCGGCGGCCAGCGTGTCGCCGAGAAGGCTGATCGACTCGCCGTCCAGCGTGTTGCGGAACGCCACCGCCGCCGCCGTGTCGCCGCTGATCGACACATCGCGCGAGAAGAACAACGTGTCGGAGTCCACGCGTCCTTCCAGCAGGCGCAGCAGCATCGCCAAGCGTCCCTTGATGCGCACGGCAGCATTCGGTTCGCCGTGCGCTAGCGTCAGGCGCAGGTCGTTGGCGGCGATGGTGAGCAGGAAGCGATGCGGCGTGTCCTCCGGCTCGAACAGGACGCTGGCGGGCGCCAGGCGGCACAGGCGTTTGAACAGTACCGGATGCGCGCCGTGCAGCCGGGGCACGATCCAGCGCAGCCCCGGTTGCAGCAGCGGCGCGGGCGCGAGATGCAGCGCAGCCTTCATTACGGTCGCCGGCATCGGAAGTTGTTCGGCCATTGCATCCTTCCCGCGCACGGACGCTGCGCCGGCGCAAGAAGTTCGCAGGCGCGCAGTGCATCGACACCGCCACCTGCGCGACCGACATTGATCTGAATCAACCGGCCGATGGATTAGGTGGCGGATTTCCGATGGCCGTGCCTGCTGGCTCCTGGTCCGTTATCGGCCTGACCAGGGTGGGTTCAGAACGTGGCTTGCTCTGGAAGCTGCCAGCGATCGTGAGATGGTCGCGCGTCCGGAAGACCATGGCACGGATCTCGGCCTTTGCCGAGCCGCTCGTGCCTGCCCTGGCGGACGAGCCGGCCGACGCCGTCATCGCCTGTCGCGGCGCGGCACCGGCCGCAGCGTTTTTCGTCAGCGACGCCGCCGATATCTATCGCACTCACCTGCTTTGACTGCGTATCCGCCACGAGACGAAGCTTTCATGCAAAGTCATTGCCGTGCTCGAAAAGCCGGCCGACGGCCGGATCATCAGCCACGGCTTTGCCCGGGCCGCCAACGTGCTCGACCACGCCCTGATTTACCGCGGGACCGAGCAGGAAGCCTTGGACGCCATGGAAGAACTGATCGGAGCCGCGCGCGTGAACTGATGCGACGCCAAGCGTCTCCGCTCCACCGGCTTGACGAACTTGACGAAACCACCCAGCCGTACGACATTGCCGGCATGAGTGCCACCATCCAGACCCACCCGCGCCGCAAGCCGTCCCGCCCCGCGGACCGGGCGCCCGGCCGCGTCGCGGTGCCGCCCGGCCTCTCCGCCGAGGAAGCTCGCCGCGTGCTGGCGGCGGTCGCCAGCAGCGCTGCAACCGTTGCCCGGACCGGCCGGACCTTGACGCTCAATCTGCAGCCCGCGGTCCGGAAGGGAGCCTCCCGGTTCCGTATCGTCAAGTCCTTCGCCGCGCCAGGATCGGTCGAGGATGTTCCCGGCGAACCGGAGCTGTCAGCCGCGGCCGCCCGCGCTGCGCTCAGGCATGCCTACGCGCGCGGCGCCGATGCCGCTTCGGCTCTGCTTGCCGGCCCGGACATGCTCTCCTCCGACGCGATGGCCGAGCGCCTTGGCATGTCGCGGGAGGCGGTGCATCAGAAGCGTCGCCGCGGAGAACTGCTGGGCGTGGAGGGTGCAAAGCGTGGTGTCCGCTTCCCGGCTTGGCAGATCGGCCCGGACGGGCGGCCTTTGGCGCCGTTACGCGAACTGCATGCGGCGCTCGGCGCGCCCTGGGCGGTGTTCCGCTTCCTGCGGCAGCGCCATCCTGAACTCGACCAGCGGACCGGCCTTGAGGCCGCCGCCGACCCACGCCGCGCGGCGGAGGCCGTGGCCCTGGCCCGGCAGGTCGGCACGTACGGCCCCGCTGGGGCGTGACCGGGAGACATGCGCAGGCGCGACCGCCGCGCAGATCGAGCGACATACGTCCCGTCGTCACCACCAGCCCAGCAGGTGCGCGCTGGCTGCGCTTCGTCCGGGCGGGGCATGCCGATGCCCTCGGGGTCGCGCCGGGACGGTCGCGCCTCTCGGACCCGCTGCTCGATCGTGGCCGGGCGCCCCGCTGGCTGCCGCTCTATCTCGGCCAATCCCTTGCCTTGTGCCTGCAGGAGACCATCCTCCGTGACACGGCCAATGCCGCCCCGCCCGGTCCGTTCCTGATCGCGGAGGCCGAGCTGGCCCTCTGGGACTGGGTGGAAATCGAGATGCTCCAGCCGCTGCGTGTCGCCGACCTACGCGGCGCCGCGCTTGCCCGCTCGCGTGTTCCGACGGACGTGGTGGGCGCTGCCGACCAGCGCTTGGCCCGTGCATGGGCAGCTGCGTTGTATCGTCACCCGGCGGCGCTCGACGGCATCATCTTCCCCTCCCGCTTCCGCAGCGGCGACAACCTGGCTTTGTTCCAGACGCGTGTGGCCGGCGCGCTACGCGTCGTCCGGCGGCGGCGCGTGCTGGACAGCCCCGTCGAGCTGGGCCGTGCCTGCCGGCTGCTGGATCTCGCCATTGTGGCCGAACCCTCGGCCCCGGAGTAACCCCGTGCCATGAACGAAACCGCCCTGGTCCAGAAGTCTGGAACTATGCGCATGTGCTGCGCGACCAGGGCGTGCCGTACTACGCCTATGTCTCGCAGATTTCCTATCTGCTTGTCCTCAAGATGGACGATGAGTGTGCCGGCCTGGTGGCGGCCGGTCCGCTGCCGGGGAACGGATCGGCGCTGCCTACCGATTGCCGCTGGGACGTGATCCGCAATCTGCAGGGAGAGGCGCTGGCCGCGCGCTGCAGCGCCATCCTCGCCAAGCTGTCGCACCAGTCCGGCATCGTCGGCACGATCTTCCTGCAGGCCCAGAACGAGACTGAGGATCCGGCCAAGCTGCGCCGACTGATGCAGTTGATTGACGGCGAGACTTGGCTCGGCCTGGGCGTGGACGTGAAGGGCGCGATCTACGAGAGGGGCTGCTGGAGCGCAACGCCCAGGAGGTGAAATCCGGCGTAGGTCAGTATTTCACGCCACGCGCGTTGATCGACGCCATCGTGCGGGCGATCGATCCGGGCCCGCGGGAGACGGTGCATGATCCGGCGAGCGGCACCGGCGGCTTCCTGCTCGCCGCGTGGCGAGCATATGCGCCAAGCCGCTGGCACGTAACGCGGATGTCTATTCGGCCATGCGTGGTGCGGCTTTGGTGTGCTGTCCATCAACCCCTTTGCTGGCCCGACTGCGCACTGAATACGGCCGGAGCGCCGTGGCATCGCCGACCGGTCCCGTTACTCGGCCTTGACGAAGTCGTAGCGACCGATGCCCTGCACCAGCAGATAGCGGCTCACGCCCTCTCCGGCGTTGCCCGAACGATGCACGGCCCCGGGTGGTACCGTGCAACTCTCACCTGGTCTGAGCAGCAGCTTCTGCGCAAGTTCTCGCAACTCGACGCCGATCGTCCCTTCCAGACAATAGAAATGGTCGGTGACCTCGGAGTGATGGTGCCACGGCAGGTACTCGCCGGGCTGTAGTACATATTCCACCACCCGCAGGTCCGGAGTTTTTGCGACAATATGGGTCTGTTCGCTCGTCACTCCCGGTGATGGGTGCTGCTGTCGCTGCTGGCTCATGATCGTCCCTCCTCGTTGATATAGCCAAAGCGTCTCCGGCGTGTCTGCGGCCTCGCCGAACCCGTTCCCGCGCGGCACTCGGCGCCGGCAACCCGATTATCCCCCTCTGAATCCCAGCCGGAGTCGAAGGGGCCTTGCCGAACCGAGCTGCGGCTTCTAAATAGGCATGACGCGTACCGCTTATACCACACGTCGGCGGCCCTGTCAGCTCCGCCGCGGAGGGCAGCAGCAATGCTGCCCTTCGTCCCGGCGGCTTGGCACGGAGCGGGGAAAGACACGGATGAATGCTGCCAGCGATCGCCTGTCGCGCTGGACGCCGGCCATATTCGCCTGCGCCTTGGTCAACCTTGGCCTCGCCTTGCTGCTGGCGATCGGCGGCATCGCCTGGCCAGCGGTCTCGGCGGCGGCGCCTGCCACTCTCGCCATGGTGCATCTGGTGACCGTCGGCTGGCTCAGCCTGCTGATGTTCGGGGCGCTGTTCCAGTTCGTTCCGGTGATCACCGCCCGCAAGTTGCCGAACCAGACCTTGCCGCTGATCACGTTGGTCGGGGTAGAGCTCGGCTTGGCTTGCATGGTCGTGGGGTTCCTGAGCCTCGGCCGGAGTGACGCGGCGGGGCTGCTGCTGCCGGTCGGAGGCGGGCTGGTGATCGTCGCCCTGCTGGCCGGCAGCATCACCCTGCTGGTGGCCGCGCTGGCAAAACGGCCGATGCCGTTGAGCGTGCGGCTGGTTCTTGCCGGGCTTGCGTTTCTGGTGCTGACCCTGTTGCTCGGGCTTGCATTTGCGCTGGCACTGACCCTCCCCGCCGCCGGCTCCGTGCTCGCGCCGCTGCTGCCCGACGCCGTGCCGTACCACGCGCTGGCCGGGCTGGGCGGGTGGTTCACCCTGACCGCGATCGGCGTTTCCTACGAGTTGTTGCCGATGTTCATGCTGGCGCCGCATGAGCGCGGGGCGCTCGGTACTACGGTGCTGTGGACCGGAGTGGGGGGCTTTCTCGCTGCGCTCGCCGCCGGTCTTGCCGCGACGGTCTGGTCCGCCGGTTGGATCGGCATGCTCGAAGCGGCCGGGCGGCTCGCGATCGGCCTCGCGCTTGTCCTCTACCTCGTCGATATCGTGCGGCTCTACCGCAGCCGGCGGCGGCGGCAGATCGAACTGCACAACCGTGCTGCGATCGGCGCCTTCCTCG
>JAJZVE010000404.1 GCA_021845835.1 Pseudomonadota bacterium
GCCGTTCACCGTGTTCACCAACGGCACGGTGAAGCCGCCCGCCGCGCTGGCGCAGGTGCTCGGCGACGCCGGGCTGGCGGTGGCGCCGCAACAGGTGATGACCCCGACCACGGTCGCCGCCACGCTGCTGCGCCGGCGCGGCGTGCAGCGGGTGATGATGATCGGCGCCGAGGCCGGACGGGTGCCGTTGCTGGAAGCGGGCATCGAGGTGACGGACAGCCGCGCGCCGCACGCGGTCGATGCGGTCTATGTCGCGTGGTACCGCGACTTCGACATGGACGACCTGGAGAACGCCGCCCGCGCCATCTGGGACGGCGCGGCATTCCTGGCCGGCTCGCTCAATCCCTTCTACATGACGGCAACGGGGCGCGCGATTGGCACCTCGCGCGCGATCAGCGCGGCGATCGCCAGCCTGACCGGCAAGCGTCCCACGCTGACCGGCAAGCCGTCGCCGCTCGCGCTGCGCGATGCGCTGCGGCGGCTCGGCGTCGGCGCCGGCGATCTCGTCGTGGTGGGCGACGATGCCGGGCTGGAGATGAGCATGGCGCGCCGCGGCGGCGCGCTCGGCGTGCTGGTGCAGACCGGCGTGACCGGCGCCGTGAACACGGACGCCCTGCCCGCCGCGCATCGCCCCGATCTCGTCGTGCGCGACGCCGCCGAGCTCGCGCGTTTGTGGGGAGGCTGAAATGGGCAGCAAGGTTCGGGTGGCAGGCGTGGGCATGGTGCCGTTCACCAAGCCCGGCGCAGGCGACCCCTATGACGTGATGGGCGAGGCCGCGGCGCGCATGGCGCTGGAAGATGCCGGTCTGGCCTACGACGATGTCGAGCAGGCCTATGCCGGCTACGTGTTCGGCGATTCCACCAGCGGGCAGAAGGTGCTGTACCGCCTCGGCATGACGCAGGTGCCGGCGTTCAACGTCAACAACAACTGTTCCACCGGCTCGTCGGCCCTGTTCCTCGCCCGCCAGGCGGTCGGGAGCGGCGCAGTGGACTGCGCGCTGGCGATCGGGTTCGAGCAGATGCAGCCCGGCGCGCTCGGCCGCGTGTTCGCCGACAAGCCCGACCCGTTCGAACGGTTCAACCAGGAAGCGGAGGATCTGCTCGGCGAGGTCGAGCTGCCGCACGCCATCCGGATGTTCGGCGGTGCCGGGCTGGAGCACATGCGCCGCTATGGCACCGAACTGCGCACCTTCGCCGAGGTGCGCGCCAAGGCCAGCCGCCACGCGGTCCACAACCCGCTCGCCATCTTCCGCAAGGAAGTGAGCGCGGACGAGGTGCTGGCGTCGCCGGCGATCTGGCCCGGCGTGATGACGCGGCTGATGGCCTGTCCGCCCACCTGCGGCGCAGCGGCGGCAGTAGTCGTGTCGGACCGCTTCGCCGAGCGGCGCGGGATCGCAGCCGGCGTCAGCATCCGGGCGCAGGCGATGACCACCGACGGTCCCAGCACGTTCGCCACGCATGACATGCGCCGCGTCGTCGGCTGCGACATGGCGCGCACCGCCGCGGCAAAAGTCTATGACACGGCTGGCGTCGGCCCCGACGACCTCGATGTCGTGGAGCTGCACGACTGCTTCGCGCAGAACGAGGTCATCAGCTACGAGGCGCTGGGCCTGTGCGCCGACGGCGAGGCCGCGAAGTTCGTGGCCGACGGCGACAACACCTATGGCGGGCGCATCGTCACCAACCCGTCCGGCGGCCTGCTGTCGAAAGGTCATCCGCTGGGCGCCACCGGACTCGCGCAGTGCTTCGAGCTGGTGCGGCAACTGCGTGGCCAGGCCGGCGCGCGGCAGGTGCAGGGCGCGCGGCTGGCGTTGCAGCACAATCTCGGTCTCGGCGGCGCCTGCGTGGTGACGCTGTATGAGCGCACCTGAGCAACGGGACCCGGGGATGTATGAGGGGTTGCGGGATCACCATCGCTGGGTGCTGCCCGAGGTACTGGCGTCGCAGGCGGCGGCGCGGCCGGATGCCGTATTCCTGCTCACCACCGACGGCGAGCGGCTGACCTACGGCGAGGCGGCGCGGCACGCCGCGCGCGTCGCCGGCTGGCTCGCCGGCCAGGGCGTGCAGCCGGGCGATCGCGTGGCCGCCATGCTGCCCAACAACCTCGATTTCGTCCGGCTGTGGCTGGGCGCGGCGCGGCTCGGCGCGACGCTGGTGCCGCTCAACACGGCACTGGTCGGCAGCTTCCTTGCCCATCCGCTGCGCAACTGCGCGGCGCGATTAGTGGTGGCGGATCGCGCCTTCCATGCCACGATCGCGGCGGCCGGCGCCGACGGGGCGCGCATCGTCGCCCCGGCCGACATCGCCGAGGCGGCGCCCTATGCCGGCCCGATGCCGGCGGCGCGCGACATCGCGTGCATCCTCTACACCTCCGGCACCACCGGGCCGAGCAAGGGTGTGCTGATGCCGCACGCGCATTGCTATCTGTTCGGGCTGGGCACCATCGACAGCCAGTCGCTGACCGGGCAGGACCGGCATTACGTCTGCCTGCCGCTGTTCCACGTCAACGCGCTGATGATGCAGCTGTACGCGGTGATGATCGCCGGCGCGTCGGCGGTGCTGCGGCCGCGCTTCAGCGCCGGCGCGTTCGTCGATGACCTGCACCGCTACGGCATCACCGCGGTCAACCTGCTCGGCGCCGCCACGGCCTTCATTTTCGCGCAGCCGCCGCGGGACGCCGACCGCGGGCACCGGCTGCGCGTGATCCAGGTGGCGCCCAACCCGGCCGATCACGAGCGCACCTGGCGCGAGCGTTTCGGCGTGCCCGACGTGATCTCGGGCTTCGGCATGACCGAATGCAACATCCCGGTCTATGGCCGCATGGGCGAATCGCGGCCCGATACCTCGGGCTTCGTCTATGACCGCTATTTCGCGGTGGAAATCCGCGATCCTGACAGCGACGATCCGCTGCCGCCGGGCACGGTGGGCGAGATCATGGTGCGCCCACACGTGCCGTTCGGTTTCATGGCCGGCTACAACGCGATGCCGGACAAGACCGTGGAGGCGTGCCGCAACTTCTGGTTCCACACCGGCGATGCCGGCATCATGGATGGCGACGGCGTCATCCGCTTCGTCGATCGCCTCAAGGACTGCATCCGCCGCCGCGGCGAGAACATCTCGTCCTTCGAGCTGGAAGCGGCCATGCGCGGCATGGACGGCGTGAAGGAGGTCGCGGCGTTCGCCGTGCCGTCCGACGTGACCGGCGCCGAAGAAGAAGTGATGCTTGCGATCGTGCCGCTGCCGGGCGCGCACCTGACCGCGCGCGACGTCGCCGCCTATGCCGGCCGCCATCTGCCGCGCTTCGCGCAGCCGCGCTACGTGGAACTGATGGACACGCTGCCGCGCACGCCGACCGAGAAGGTGCAGAAGCAGGTGTTGCGCCAGCGCGGCGTGACCGCGGCGGCGGTCGATGTGTCAGCCGCCGTTGCGTGACGCCACCGGCGACTGGCCGAACCGCTTGCCGTAGGCGCGGGTGAAGCTGGCGGCGTCGCTGTAGCCGCAGCGCATGGCGATGTCGGCGACGCGGGTGTCGGCGAAGCGCCCGCTGGTCAGGCAGCGCCGCGCCGCCTGCAGCCGCCGCTCGCGCAGCGTGCCGCTGAAGGTCATGCCGCTTTCGGCCAGCACCGCATACAGATGACTGCGCGAAATGCGCAGGCGCCGCGCCACCTGCTCCGCCGAAAGCTCGGCGTCGCCCAGCCCCGCCTCGATCTCGGCGAGGATGCGCGCGCAGGTGACGCGGTGCTGGCGGTCGACCAGCGGCGCCGCCACGGCATCGCGCGCCGCCCGCCCGATCAGCGTGCCGAGATGGTCAAGCATGGCATAGTCCATGTCGCCCACCTCCTGCGCGCCGATCCGCCACAGGCCCTGGATATAGGCGCCGATCAGGGCGCCGAGGCCGTCCGCACGGATGCGCAGGCTGGCGGGACGTCCGCGCGGCCCCAGCCGGCGGCGCATCACCTCGTCCGGCACGAACGCCGCCACCAGATCGGCGCCGGCGGGAAAGCTGAGCAGGCAGGGCGCATGCACATCGACCAGCGCGATGTCGCCCGGATCGAGCACCACGTCCTCGCCAAACTGCTCGACCCGCATGCTGTGGCGCAGCACCAGCTTGACGGAAAACCCCGCTGCCGGCGCCGCGGCGACGGTGGCGCGGGTCTGCCGCGCCTGATGCGACTGCGCGTCCACACGGGTCAGCCGCAGGCGCCCCTTGGCGCAGGCCTGGCCGGCGGCGCGGAACGCCCCCCTGCCGGCCGCCACCATCTCCAGCGGGGCGAAGCGGTGGCGCGTCACCTCCTGCCACATGGCAACCTGCTCGCCGGGGGCAACCGCGGCGGTCGTCCACGACATGTTCACAGCCAGACCTCGCATAGCGGAACAAGGATGGTTCCTGCTTTGCCGGTTGCGGTCAAGCGCCGGCCGGCGGATCTTCCAACGCTTCGCCGCCGTGGCGGTGACGCTGGCGCCGTCGAACGAGCCGTGGAAAGGACGACATGAACGCTCTGAACTGGGACCTTGGCAGTCTGCCCGCGGTTCATCCGACAGCCGTCCACATGCTGGCCGAGGCGGCGCGCCGCGCCCCCTCCGCCACCGCCCTCGTGTTCGGCGAAGAACGCCTGGATTATGCTCAGTACCTGCGCTGCGTCGCCGGCTTTGCCGGTCTGCTGGCGGACCTGGGCGCGCGCGGACAGCGCGTCGCCCTGGTCTGCGGCAATTCGCCCGACATGGCGATCGCCCTGTTCGCCGTTCATGCCGCGGGCGCCCAGGCGGTCCCGGTCAATCCGGCCTACACCGGGCGCGAAATGGGGCACATCCTTTCCGACGCCACACCCACCGCCTGCATCTACGACCAGGAGGCAGCCTCCGTCGTCGAGCCGCTGCTCGCCGAATGCGCGATCGCCAACGCCGTCAGGATCGGCGGTGCCACCGGAATGCGGCTGACGCGCTGGCGCGACGGGGCCGACCGGCCGCTTCCCGATCCCCTGCCGGCGCCGTCCGATTTCGCCAGCCTGCAATATACGGGGGGAACGACCGGACTGCCGAAGGGCGTCAACATCACGCACGCGCAGATGGCGGTGAACATCAGCCAGCGCGAGGCGGCGCTGCCGACCCGGCCAGGCGACGAGAGCATCCTGTGCGCGATGCCG
>JAJZVE010000405.1 GCA_021845835.1 Pseudomonadota bacterium
GTCCGCCCGCAGGATGGTGATGCGGGTGCCACGTTCCACCGCCCAGGCCGCGGCCTGGGCCACGTCGCGGTCGCAGGCGCCGGGCACGAGGGCGCGCACCGCCGGGACCAGCGCCAGCAGGCGAAGCGTGCGCCCTGTCTCGTCGATCATCTCGGCCTGCTGGGCGGTGCCCAGGCGGGCGGAACTGGTCGCGCGGGCGGCGGCGGTGTGCAGCGCCTGTCCGCGGTCCAGCAGGCCGGCCACCACCAGCAGCGCCAGCAGCGGCGCGGCGGTGAGCACGCCCATGACCATGATCCGCTCGCGCAGACCATCCAGGAAGCCAGGCGGTCGCCGGTTCTCTCGGCCCATGAGCCAGAATCGTCCCCTTGCCGATGCGCTCCGGATCGCTGTCAGTCCGTTGCCTGATAGGATGTTTCCGGGGCCGCCGCAAATCAATCGGCGAAATTCGCGGATCGTCTTCAGGAATGTAGCAGCAGGCATGGCTGTATCGAGACCCTTGCGGTTTGGCCCTCGTCTCGGCATCGTGATGGACGGAAACGTGCAAAGGAGAGCCGGTTCATGGCGACGACCACCGCCCTGCCGACATACGGCGCCATCTATGCATTCGGGGACAGTCTGTCGGATGCGGGCAACCTGTCGATCGTGACGCAGGCGGCCGAACCGGTTTCGCCGCCCTACTATCTGCAGAATTACGGCACGCTCAGCGCCGCGGTGTTCAGCAACGGGCCGACCTGGGTGCAGAATCTCGCGCTCGCCCTCAATCTGGGCACGCTGGCGCCCAGTTTCGCCGGCGGCAACGATTTCGCCGTTGGCGGCGCCGAGACCGGCGCGACGCCGCAGAATGCCGCCAACACGCAGATTCAGGCCATTTCGTTGCCGGCGCAACTGGCGCGGTTCGCGGCCAACGTGGCGCATCCGGCGGCAAATGCGCTCTACACGATCTCGATCGGCGCCAATGACGTGCTGGCGATTCTCGGCGCGACCGGCCTGACGGCGCAGCAGCAGGCCACCGACGTGGCCGACGCGGTGGCCAACGAACTCGGCTTCGTCGCCTCCCTTGCCGCGGCCGGCGCCAAGAACCTCATCGTGATGAACGTGCCCGACCTGGGCAAGACGCCCGATGTGACCAGCGGGGCGGTCAACGGCAGTTTCCTGCCCTCAGCGGCACTGGACGCCACCGCTTCCTCGCTGGCCAGCGCCTACAACGCGGAACTGAGCAGCGGGCTGGCCTCGCTGGCCGGCGCCGATTCGCTGAACGTGCATATTCTCGATGCGTACCATCTGGTCGACAACGCGGTTGCCAGTCCCTCGGCCTTTGGCCTGACCAATGCCACCACGCCGGTCTGGAGCGGCACATACGCCAGTGCCACCAGCGGCACGCTCGCGGCCACCGGCGTCGCCGCGCAGGACCAGTATCTGTTCTGGGATGGCGTCCACCCGACCGAGACCGGCCATCTGGCCCTCGCCGCGCAGGCGGAGGCGCTGCTGTCCGGCGCCGTCGCCTGTTTCGCCGCCGGCACGCGCATCGCGACCGCGCGCGGCGACATCGACGTGGAGGCGCTGCGCGCCGGCGATGTCGTGCGGCTCGCCGACGGCGGCGCGGCGCCGGTGACATGGCTGGGCCATCGCCGCGTGGCGTGCCGCCGCCATGCCCGCCCCGCCGACGTGATGCCGGTGCGCATCGCCGCGCATGCCTTCGGCCTCGGCCGGCCGGGCCGCGACCTGATCCTGTCGCCCGACCACGCCGTGTTCGTCGAGGACGTGCTGATCCCGGTCCGCTACCTGCTGAACGACGCCACCGTGCGGCAGGAGGAGGTGGACGCCGTAACCTACTGGCATGTCGAACTGGACCGGCATGCGGTGCTGCTGGCCGAGGGACTGCCGGCCGAAAGCTATCTCGACACCGGCAACCGCGCGGCCTTCGCCAATGGCGGCGCCGTGGTCATGGCGCAGCCGGCGTTCGCGCGCGACAGGTGGCGCCATGCCGGCTGCGCGCCCCTGGTCACCGCCGGGGCGGCGTTCGATCTGGTCTATCGCCGGCTGATCGTGCAGGCGCTGGCGCTGGGCTGGCGGATGCGGGACGCCGGAGAGGGGCGGATCTTCTGGACGGCGCCGGCGGAGCGCGCGGCCGGCGCTCAGGCGAAGAAGAACGCCGTCGCGAACAACGCGTAGACGGCGATCAGCAGCACCCCCTCGAACCATGTCGTCTCGCCGTCGGCGGCGATCGCGTTGACGATCAGGGCGGTGCCGGCGATGGCGAACAGCTCCAGCGGATTGCGGAACACCAGCGTCATCGGCTGGCCGATGAGCAGCGAGGCGATCACCAGCACCGGCGCCACCACCAGCGCCACCTGGATCGCCGAGCCGATGCAGATGCTCATCACCAGCCCCATGCGGTCCTGGTGGGCGAACCAGACGGCGGCGAACAGGTCGGAGATCGTGCCGACCAACGCCAGCACGACGACGCCCAGGAACAGCTCGCCCAGGCCCAGCGCATGGGCGGCGGCTTCCAGGGCGTTGGAGACGATTTCGCTCTCGCCGGCGGCGCCCGCGGTGACGGCGCCGAGCACCAGCAGGCTGGTCCACGCCGGCCACGCCTTGGCGTCGGCCTCCGCCTCGCCGGAGGCGAACACGTCGCGATGCGTCACCAGCGTATAGACCATGTTGCCGGCATAAAGCAGCAGCAGCACCGAGGAGACCGCGAGGCTCAGGTTCTCGTCGGCGCTGCCGGGATGCGGCCGGTGCATCACCGCGCGCCCGGTGAAATCGGCGATGGCGGGCAGCAGCAGCGCGATCAGCACCAGAATCAGCAGGCTGGAGAGCAGGCCCGCCCGCTCGCGCCGGAAGCGCTGGCGCTCGCGGACGGCGCCGCCGACCACCACCGCCAGCCCGACGCCCAGCAGGCTGGTGCCCATGATGGACCCGGTGATCTGCGCCCGCACGATCCCGGCCTGGCCGCTGGCGAGCACGAAGCCGGCCAGCAGCAGCTCGGCCACGCTGCCGAGGCTGACGGTCAGCAGTCCCCCCACCGCCGGGCCGGTGCGCCGGGCCAGCTGGTCGGTCGCCACGCGGATCCAGTCCGCCATCACCGCGACGCCGATGATGCCGGTCAGGAACACCCAGACCGGCGGCGCGCCCAGCACGTATTTCAGCGCCGGCGCGACCGCGGCCAGCGGCAGCAGCCCGAGCCGGATCATGGCGCCTGCGCGTCCGGCGCCGGCCGGTCCGCGGCGCTGGCCTCCAGGCGCCGGCGCAGGCGGCCGAGCCGGAGCGACAGATGCGTGCCCGTCACGCCATGCGCCACCACCGAGGCGGCGGCGGCGAGGCTGACCACGGGCCAGAGATTCGCGTCGCCGGTCATGTCCTGCGCCTGGCAGGCGTAGAACATCGCCGCCGCGCCGATCGGCCCGAACCAGCCGGCGAACAGCGCCAGGGACGGCCGCCGCGTCCAGGGCATCAGCCGGCCGAGCAGCAGCCAGGCCGGAATGCGCCGCAGCAGCAGGATGCCGGCGACGAAGGCGGCGGCGTGCCAACCCATGCCGATCCAGGCCTGCCACGGCGCCGCCGCGCCCAGCAGGAACATGATCGGCAGGTCGAAGAAGCGGCTGATCGCCTCGTTGAAATGTTCCTGGTGCTGGACGTAGTCCTCATCATACGCCTCGTTCAGCGTCGCGCCGGCGACGAAGCATCCCAGCACGCCGTCGCTGCCGATCGCCTGCAGCGCCGCCAGCGTGACGAGCGCCAGCGCCAGCGCGATCGACAGCAGCGAGGCCCGGTCGGCATCGGTCTGCCGCGCCGCCCAGCGCATGCACTTGCAGGCGAGCCAGCCGGCGGCGGCGCCGACCACGACCGCGCTGCCGACTTCCCAGGCCAGGGCGTGCCAGGCCCAGGCCGCCAGCCCGGCGCCGGCCTCGCCCGGCCGCGCCGCCATCAGGGCGATCGGCAGCAGCACGAAAGGCTGGGCCAGCCCGTCATTCGCCCCGCTCTCGGCATTGATCGCGTGGCGCAGGTCGCCCGGCACCGCACGCTCTGCCAGCGCGCCGCTGACCACCGGCGCCGACAGCACCGGATCGGTCGGCGCGACGATGGCGCCGACCAGCACGCAGGTGAGCAGATGCAGCCGCAGCGTCGCCGCCGAGACCAGCGTGCCCGCCGCGAACATCAGGAACGTGCCGGGGATCAGCGCCACCGCCAGCCCGCTCCAGTGCCGGCGCAACCAGCCCTGCGGCAGGCGGATGGCGGCGGCGAGCACCGCGATCGCCAGCGTCACCCGCGCCGCCTCGCGCAGGAAGGCGCGCCCGGCCGCGTCATGCGCCGGATCGAGCACGACGAGGTGCAGCACATAGGGGCCGAGCAGCACGCCGGCGGCGGCGCAGACCAGCGGCTCCGACACCGACAGCCGCGAGTTGACCAGCCCGGACGTGGCCCCGAGCAGCAGCAGCAGCGCGGCGACGCACAGCGTCAGCAGCCAGGGATGCGGCAGGCTCATGCCGCATCCGCGCCGGGCAGGTCGGACATGGGGTTTCCTTTCGGCCAGGAGCCGGGGCAGGCACAGGTCGGCCGGCTGCCGACGCCTGCCCGTCGATGACGTTCCCGCGGCGCCGCGGTTGCGCGCCGCCGTCGCCGGCGTCTCCGGCCAGCCGAATGTATGCGGATATCTGAAATGGAAACAAAGGGTTGCAACGCCTTTCCGGACCCGGTGCCGGGTGGCAGAAGCCGCCGCATCGACAACCAACGAGGATGAGCGATGCGTGGCTTCCTGCGCGCCGTGGTGCTGGCGGGACTGTATGCGGCCGGTGCTGCCGGGGCGGCGCTGGCGCAGCCGGCACCGATCCCGCCGCCCCGCGTCGAGCCGCCGCCCCCGCCGCCGCCCGGCGCGCGCTATGTCTGGCAGCCGGGGCACTGGCGCTGGAACGGCGCCACCTGGGTCTGGATCGGCGGGCATTACGTGATGCGACACCGGCATTGGCACGCCTACGTGCCCGGCCACTGGGCGCGGCGCGGGCCGGAATGGGTGTGGATTCCGGCGCATTGGCGTTGACCCGGGCGTTGGCCGGGGGCGTTGGCCGGGGGCGTTGACCGGCGCCGGGGGGATGGCATGAGGGCCATGCCGTCCCCATTTGACGGCA
>JAJZVE010000406.1 GCA_021845835.1 Pseudomonadota bacterium
TCGCGCGCAGGACCTTCGACACCTTCCTGCGCCACGGCCTGACCAGCCCGCAGGCGATCACCGCCGCCGGCTGGGACTATCTGGTGAACCCGGTGATGCGCGAGGGCGGCTATGTCCGCTATGACGAGAGCAAGTCACGGAAGATCCTCAGCGCCTGCCGCACGCTGCTGGACGAATACGACGGAAGCCTGGCGCGGCTGCACGAAGCGGCACGCGACCCGCGCGATCTGGAAGCCCGCCTGCTCGCCTTCTATGGCGTCGGCCCGGTCACGGCGAACATCTTCCTGCGCGAGCTGCGCCCGTACTGGGCCAAGGCCGATCCGGCGCCGCTGCCGGCGGTGCGCGCGCTGGCGCGGCGCCTGCACGTCCCGCTCGGCCGCTACGACCGCAAGGGCGTCACCTTCGCGCGGCTGGAAGCGGCGCTCATACGGCTGCGCCATGCCGCCCGGCGCGCTCGCGCGCCTGCTGCGGTTCCGTCACACCCCGACGGCGCGCAATAGCGTCGGCAGATCGAGCCGGCGCAGGTTCGCCGCCGCCACGCCGTCGATCAGATCGGCGAACAGCGCCCGCTTCTCCGCAAGAATCTCCGCGATCCGCTGCTCGATCGAGTTCGGCGTCAGATAGGCGAACACCTGCACCGGCCGCGTCTGGCCGATGCGGTGCGCCCGATCCTCGGCCTGCGCCTCCACCGCCGGGTTCCACCAGCGATCGAAACGGAACACCACGGAGGCAGCGGTCAGGTTCAATCCGACCCCGCCCGCGCGCAGCGACGCCACCAGCACATGCCGGCGCGGGTCGGCGGCGAACTCGGCGACCGCGGCGTCGCGCAGCGCCGGCGTCATCCGCCCGGTCAGCAGCACCGGACGCAACCTGGCCAGCGCACCCGCCAGCATCCCGGCGCCGAACGGCGCGGCGACGAACTGCGAGAACACCAGCGCCTTCTCGCCGCCGGCCGCCACCGCCTCCAGCCGCCGGCGCAGATCCTCGCACTTGGCGGACGCGCCGCTCTCCGGGCAGGCGTTGCAGATCTGCTTGAGCCGCAGGATCAGCTCCAGCACATGCGCAACCCGCACCCGCGCGCCCAGCGCGCGCAGCCACACCAGCCCCTCGCGCTCGGCCATGTCATAGGCGGCGCGCTGCGGCGGCGACAGGTCGGGCGCGATGGTGAACACGGTCTTGGGCGGCAGGTCCGGCAGCACCTCGGCCCGCCGGCGGCGCAGTTGCACCGCACCGAGCGTCTGCCGCAGCCCGGATAGCATGGCGCGCGGGTCGTAGTGGCCGGGGGCGACGAAATCGAGAATGGAGATAGCGTCGTCCGGCACGTTCTCCAGCGGCGTGCCGGTGAGCGCCCAGGCGCGGTCGCGCGGCAGCGCCTTCAGCGCGGCGGCGAGCGCGGTGCCGGCATTCTTGATGCGCTGCGCCTCGTCCGCGACCACCACGCGCCAGCGCCGATGCCGCGGCCCGAATGGCGGCGGCAGTCCCATGTCGCTGCGCAAGGCGTCGTAGCCGGCCAGATAGACCTGTCCCGGCGCCCGCCAGCGCGACCGCCGCTCCGCCGCCACACCGGCGCAGGTGACCAGCGCCAGTTCCGGCGCCCAGCGCCGCAACTGCATCCGCCATTGCAGCACCAGGCCCGCCGGCACCACCACCAGCGCCGCGCCGCCGCCACCTTCACCGTTGCGCAGCAGCAGCCGCAGCGCGCCGATCGCCTGGATGGTCTTGCCAAGGCCCATCTCGTCCGCCAGCAGCACGCCGGGCGCGTCCAGCAGCCGCCGGATGCCGGTCTGCTGATAGGCGGGCAGCGGCGCGGGCCAGGCGAGGCCAAACGGCTCAGCCGCGCCGCCGGCCATGCCGCCTCACCCGTCCTCGTCCTCGGGCGGCGCGCCGGCAGCCAGTTCCGCGTCCTCCTGATAATTGCTGGCGAGCGTCTCCTCGACCATGCGCGCCGACGTGCCGTACAGCCGCGCCATGTCCCATTGCGTGACCCACGCCTTGATGTAGTGGCGCATGGTGCGCGAACTGGTCCGCTCCAGCGGCGGCAGCGCCGGCGCCGGCCAGCCATAGGCGCCGGCATAGAGGTCGCGCAGCCGGTCGTGGCAGGCGGCGAGATCGGCGTCGGTCGGCGGCGTCAGCCGGTGCTGCAGCACCGTGCGCTCGATATGCGCGATGCCGGCGCGTGCCCAGCGTGCCTCATTCTGCCGCCCCTTCAGCACCAGCCGCTCCGGCAGCCGCTCGCTGTCCAGCCGCGCGTTGATGACGGCGGTGACGAAATCGTCGGTGACGGCATAGAGCGCGACGATTCCGGGGAACGGCCGCGCGCCCTCCAGGCCGAGCCAACTGGCGAGCCAGGCGTAGGACATCGCGCGCTGCAGCGGCGTGTAGCGGCCGATCAGTTCCACCTCGTCGAGCAGGATGCACCAGCCGGCATACCCGGCGGCGCGGAACAGCAGCGGCGCGAAGGCAATGCGCTGCAACGCAAGGTCGTGCGCATCGACGGCGCCGAGCGCGAACGTCCTGGCCGCCCCCGCCTCCTTCAGCGCGCGGCGCAGCACGCTCGCCGGCAGGCGCACGCCGCCGAAGAACCGTTCGATCGCGCGTACCACGTCCGCGGGCGTCGCCGAGCGGCCCAGCAGGAACAGCGCGGCGGCGAACAGCGGGGCGAAGCCGACCGAGGGCGTGCTGACCGCGTCCTCCAGCAGCTTCAGCTCCGCGGGCCGCGTGCGCAGCGTGGCCAGCGCGGCGGCGAGCGCATCGTCGTTGCGGTCGGGCAGCACGGCGTCGCGGATGGCGGCGTTGAACACATGCGCCGGGTTGGCGAGCGGCGTTTCCTTGCTGATGACGACGCGGCTGACCACGAAATTCTGCATCCGCGCCACTTCGGCGAGATAGCCGAGCAGATGCGACTTGCCGGCGCCGAACCCACCGGCGACGCCGATGCCGCTGCGCGCGCCGGACGCCCAGGCGCCCTGCAGCGCGGCGTCGAAGCCTTCTTCGATCCCCGTGTGCTCGTTGCCCATCAGGCGGATCGCAGCGCGGTTGGGGACGCCGGCACGCAGCGCCTCGACCGCAAGGCGGATTTCCAGCGTCATGCGCTCACCCACACCAGCGGCGCCACCGGGTTCTGCCGGTCGCCCGGCCGCACGTCCGGCCAGACGCGCATCTGCAGCGCCGCGTACTGCGACAGCGCCCGCCGCGGCTCGCCGGCAATCAGCGCGTCGTTGGCCAGCACCATCACCACCAGTCCCGGCAGATGCTCGGCGTCGTCGATGATTTCGCGCAGCACCTCGTAGGTGTCCATGACGGCGGCGGGCGAATAGCGCAGCGTGCCCTCAGCGATGGCGACGCCGGTGCGCTGCAACTGCCGCAGGTCGATCGCGACCAGCAGCCCGGCGGTGCCGCTGCGGCGCATCCAATGGCACAGTGAGACCAGCATGGCCCGCGCATTGGTGCGGGTGATGCGCCCGCTGATCCCGGCCGCGCGCAGCAGGTTCGCCGGCACCTTGTCGCCGCGCAGCCAACCCAGCACCGGATCGGCCGCGGCGGGGTCGTCCGGCTCCATCTGCACGAGACAGAGCCGCAGCAGCGCGGCGCGGAAATCCTGCGCGAGACGGCGATCCCCCCAGATGTCGCGGCTGAGCCAGCGGTCGCGCTCGCGGGCGAGCAGGCTCGGCGCGACGGCGAAGGCGTCGGCGAGGTCCGCGAGCGACAGTCGCGCGCCCGGCCGCGGCCACGGATAGCCGTTGGCAGCGAACAGGCGTTCCAGGTACTGCTGCACCAGTTCCGGCCACGGCAGCGCGCGCGCCAGCGCGAAGAACACGTCCTGCAGCATGTGCAGCCGCGTCGTCGCGGCATCGAGGCGGACCGCGTGCAGCCGGTGGCGCAGCGCCAGCGCGTCCAGCCGCGCCAGCGCGGACGGGATCAGCGCATCGTCGGCAATGGCCAGCTTCAGCGTGCCGCCGCCCTCGGGCACGAAGCGGTCCAGGTAGTCGCGTTCGACGACATCCAGCCATTCGCCGAGCGGCAACGGCAGTGCCGTCAGTTCCTCCATGTCAGGCATCCAGGATGAAGCGGATGGCGTAGTAGTCGTGCTGCACCCCCGCCTCGTCGAACAGGGTCAGCCGCTTGCCGCCCTTCTTGCCGGTCGATCCGCCCAGTTCGAAGCGGTGCCCCTGCCCGCTCTGCGCATCCGGATGGCGGTCGAGCCGCAGCAGGTCGCAGGTGAATTCCTCCACCGGGTAGTCGGCGGCGGCGGCGGGCCAGAGCGTGAGCATTTCATGGAGGTCGGCGAGCGGCAGCAGCGGCCCGGTGCCCGGCTGGTTCGCCCGCCAGCCGGCATCCTCGGCACGGGCGAGCAGGGCATAGGGTTTCAGCAGCCGGTCGAGGAAGGCGCGGGCGTTGAAGCGGTCCGGCCGCGCCTGCAGCGTCTTCAACTGCGCGGCGAGGAACTCCGGCCGGATGCGCCGCTCCAGCCGCCGCCCGACCCGCACGCCCTGGGCGCGGGCATCGAGCCGCAGCACCACCGGATACGAAGTGATGCGCCCGTCGCGCTGCACCAGCGTGAGTCCCGCCTGCTTCGCGGCGGCGGCGAGTTCGCGCAGATAGGCGCCGGAGCCGAAGGCGGCGGCCACGTCGTAATCGAGCGCCGCAGCGGCGCGGGCGAGCGGCTGCGCCGCCTGCGCGACGGCCTCGGCGGCGGTGGAAGCGGCCGGGGCCAGCCCGGCAAGTGCCCCCTCCTGCGCGCCGCGCCGCAGCCGGCGCAGGCTGCGCAGCACGGCGGCGACCTGCCGTTCGGCTTCGGCCAATTGAATATCGGCGGCGCGGAGGACGTCCTCCAGCGCCGGCGCCTCGGCGGGCGACTCGGCGTATTCGCTGTCCATGTGGGGAGGGTACGGGCCGCGATAGTCTGCCGCAAGACCGCAGTCGTGCGGGAAATCGCGCCTATGCCTGTTTCAGCTCGATCAAACTCTGCCGGATGCGCCGCCCGCGCAGGATCTTGTCCTCAATATACGCGCCGTCGCCCCAGCGCACGGCGCGCGCCATCGCCTGCGCGTCCTCGGTAAAGCGCGCCAGCATCTCCAGCAGCGCCTCGCGGTTGTTGAGGAACACGTCGCGCCACATCACCGGGTCG
>JAJZVE010000407.1 GCA_021845835.1 Pseudomonadota bacterium
GTCCCGGCGTGGGTTTCCGCGGTATAGGCGCGCAGCCCGATGCCCTGGCGCAGGTGATCGAGCGCCAGCAGATGTTCCTTCCACACCTGGTCGAGCACCTGCAGCAGCAGGCTTTTTTCCACGTAGCGCATCAGCTCGGCGCCGAGCGATGCCTCCTTCTCCGCCGCGAACGCATCCGCCGCCTGTTCCAGCCGCTCGCGGATCTGCGTCTCGTCGATCCCCTCCTCGCGCGCCCAGTCGGCGACCGGCAGGGCGAGGTTGAGCACGCGCAGCACGTCCTGCTGCAGCTCCGCCGCTTCCCATTGCTCGGCGAAGGCCTTTTCCGGGATGCGGCGGGCGACCATCGCGGCGATCATCTCGTTGCGCATGTCGGAGATGGTTTCGTGCACGTCGCTCGCGTGCATGAACTCGCGCCGCTGCGCGTACACCTCGCGGCGCTGGTCGTTCATCACGTCGTCGTATTTCAGCACGTTCTTGCGCATGTCGAAGTTGCGCTCTTCGACTTTCTTCTGCGCCTTCTCGAGCGCCTTGTTGATCCACGGATGCACGATCGCCTCGCCTTCCTTCAGGCCGAGGCGGGAGAGCATGCCGCCCATGCGATCGGAGCCGAAGATGCGCATCAGGTCGTCTTCCAGCGACAGGAAGAAGCGCGACGCGCCGGGATCGCCCTGGCGGCCCGAGCGGCCGCGCAGCTGGTTGTCGATGCGGCGGCTCTCGTGGCGTTCCGTGCCGACCACCAGCAGGCCGCCGGACTGCTTCACCTTGTCGTGGTTGCGCAGGATCTCGTCGCGGATCTCCGCCTCGCGCGCGGCGGCGGCGGCGGGATCGGCGATGTTGGCCAGCTCGATCTTGAGCCGCATCTCCAGGTTGCCGCCGAGCTTGATGTCGGTGCCGCGGCCGGCCATGTTGGTCGCGATCGTCACCGCGCCCGGCGCGCCGGCCTGCGAGACGATCACCGCCTCCTGCTCGTGGAAGCGGGCGTTCAGCACCTGGTGCGGCACCTTCTTGCGCTTGAGCAGCTCGCTCATCAGCTCGCTTTTCTCGATGCTGGTGGTGCCCACCAGCACCGGCTGCCCGCGTCCGCGCGCCTCCTCGATCAGCTTCGCCACCGCCTCGTATTTCTCGGCCGCCGAGCGATAGACCTCGTCGTCCGCGTCCTTGCGCTGCACGGGGACGTTGGTGGGGATTTCCACCACGTCCAGCTTGTAGATTTCCGCGAACTCGTCGGCCTCGGTCATCGCCGTGCCGGTCATGCCGGCGAGCTTCGGGTAGGTGCGGAAGTAGTTCTGGAAGGTGATGGAGGCGAGCGTCTGGTTCTCCGCCTGGATGGTCACGCCTTCCTTGGCTTCCAGCGCCTGGTGCAGCCCCTCGGAATAGCGGCGGCCTTCCATCATGCGGCCGGTGAACTCGTCGATGATGACGACCTTGTCCTGGCGGACGATGTAGTCCACGTCGCGGGCGAACAGCGTGTGCGCGCGCAGCGACTGCTGCACGTGGTGAACGACGGTGACGTTGAAGATGTCGTAGAGCGTGCCCTCGGTGATGATGCCGGCCTCGCGCAGCATCTCCTCCACCCGCTCGCTGCCCGGCTCGGTCAGCGAGACGGTGCGCTGCTTCTCGTCCTTGTCGTAGGTCTCCGGGTCCTTGACCAGCTCGCGCACCACGGCGTTGACGCTGCGGTAGAGGTCGGAGGAATCCTCGGCCGGGCCGGAGATGATCAGCGGCGTGCGCGCCTCGTCGATCAGGATCGAGTCCACCTCGTCCACGATCGCGTAGGCGAAGTCGCGCTGGACCATCTCCTCCAGCCGGTACTTCATGTTGTCGCGCAGGTAGTCGAAGCCGAATTCGTTGTTGGTGCCGTAGGTGATGTCGGCGGCATAGGCGGCGCGACGCTGCTCGTCGTCCAGCCCGTGCACGATCACGCCGACGGTCAGGCCGAGGAAGGTGTAGATGCGGCCCATCCACTCGGCGTCACGGCGGGCGAGGTAGTCGTTCACGGTGACGACATGCACGCCCTTGCCGGCGAGCGCGTTGAGATAGACCGGCAGGGTGGCGACCAGCGTCTTGCCCTCGCCGGTCTTCATCTCGGCGATCTTGCCGTCGTGCAGCACCATGCCGCCGATCATCTGCACGTCGAAATGCCGCATCCCGAGCACGCGCTTCGCCGCCTCCCGCACCACGGCGAAGGCCTCGGGCAGGATGGTGTCGAGCGAGACGCCCTCGGCGAGGCGGGCGCGGAACTCGGCGGTCCTGTTGCGCAGGGCGTCGTCGGACAGTTGCGCGGTTGCCGCCTCCAGCGCATTGATCTGCGGCACCCGGCGCTGGTAAGCCTTGAGCGACCGGTCGTTGCTGGTGCCGAAGATGGCGCGGGCAATGCTGGCGAACATGCGGTAGACCTTCCGGGACGGCCAGCAGCGGCCCAAGCCGGATGACCGATCGGGCGCCATGGACCCTTGGCCGCCCGTCCAGCCACCCCGGGGGGCCTCTCTGGTCAGGGCTGTCAGATAGGACCCGCGCCGCCCTCGGTCAACGACAACGCGCGGGGCCGTGCTTGTGGCACAAGGGCGGTTCCGCCATTCTCCCCTCACTTTTGGAAGGATTGCCCATGCGGATTCACGGCTTCACCCTGGTCGGCGCGCTGCTGGCCCTGAGCCTGCCGGCGCTCGCGCAGACGACGCCCGCCACCGGCCCCGCTGCCGCCCAGCCGCCCGCCGCCACGAAGGACGCCGCCCAGGCCGATCCGGTGGTGGCCAAGGTCAACGGCCAGGACATCCGCGACAGCGACGTGCGCGACGCCATGGCCAGCCTGCCCGCGGAATACCGCAGCCTGCCCCCCAACATGCTGTACCCGATGATCGTCGACCAGCTGGTGGACCGCAAGGCGCTGCTGCTGCTGGCGGAGAAGCAGGGGCTGGACAAGGATCCGCAGGTGCAGAAGCAGATGACGCGCGCCGCCGACGCCGCGCTGCAGAACGCCCTGCTGGCCCGCACCGTCGGCCCGCTGGTGACCGCGCAGAAGGTCAAGGAGCGCTACGACACCACGGTCGCCAACAAGCCCGGCGAGGAGGAGGTGCACGCGGCGCATATCCTGGTCAACAGCCAGGACGAGGCGAAGAAGATCATCGCGCAGCTGCAGGGCGGCGCCGACTTCGCCAAGCTCGCCAAGCAGTACAGCAAGGATCCCGGCGCGGCGCAGGGCGGCGATCTCGGCTGGTTCAAGAAGGGCGACATGGTGCCGGCATTCGCCGATGCCGCCTTCGCCCTGCAGCCCGGCCAGATCACCCAGACGCCGGTGCACACGCAGTACGGCTGGCACGTGATCAAGGTCGAGGGCCGCCGCAAGGCGCCGCCGCCGAGCTTCGAGGAGGCCCGCAACCAGCTCCGCCAGGACATGATCCAGGAAGGCGTGCGCCAGGAAGTGGCCAAGGCGCGGCAGGGCCTGACCATCGAGCGGTTCAACCCGGACGGCTCGGTGCCCAAGGCCACCGACGGCGCGGTGCCGCCGCCCGCACAGTCGAAGTAGGCGGAGGCCCGCATGGCGCCGCCGACCTCGCCGCTTGCCCTGCCCCTGCCCCGGCTGCCGGACCTGGCCGGCGTGCGGCTGGGGGCCGCGGAAGCCGGCATCCGCTACAAGGGCCGCACCGATGTCGTGATGGTCGAGCTGGCGGCGGGCACCACCGTCGCCGGCGCCTTCACGCGCAACCAGTGCCCCGGTGCCCCGATCGACTGGTGCCGCGCCGCGCTTGCGCAGGGGCAGGCGCGGGCGCTGGTGGTGAATGCCGGCAACGCCAACGTGTTCACCGGCCGCGCCGGGCGGGAGGCGGTGCGCGCCACCGCCGACGCCGCGGCGGCGCTGGTGGGTTGCCCGGCGGAGCAGGTGTTCCTGGCCTCCACCGGCGTGATCGGCGAGGTGCTGGCGCATGAGCGGCTGACGGCGGCGCTGCCCGCCCTGCACGCACGCCTGCACGACGCCGGCTGGGAGGAGGCCGCGCGCGGCATCATGACCACCGACACCTTCCCCAAGGCCGCGACGCGCACCGCGCGGATCGGCGATGGCGAGGTGCGGATCACCGGCATCGCCAAGGGCAGCGGCATGATCGCCCCCGACATGGCGACGATGCTGTGCTTCGTGTTCACCGACGCCGCGATCCCGGCCCCGGCGCTGCAGGCGGCGCTGTCCCCGGCGGTGGATGCCAGCTTCAACTGCACCACGGTCGATTCCGACACCTCGACCAGCGACACCGTGCTGCTGTTCGCGACCGGCCAGGCCCGGCACGCGCCGGTGCCGGAGAGCGGCGGGCCGGTGCTGGACGGGTTCCGCGCGGCGCTGCGGGCCGTGCTGCTCGACCTCGCGCTCGCGGTGGTGCGCGATGGCGAGGGGGCGCAGAAGCTGATCCGCATCGACGTGACCGGCGCGGTGTCCGACGCCTCGGCGCGCCGGGTGGCGCTGGCGATCGGCAACTCGCCGCTGGTCAAGACCGCGATTGCCGGCGAGGACGCCAACTGGGGCCGCATCGTCATGGCGGTCGGCAAGGCGGGCGAGCCGGCGGACCGCGACCGGCTGGGCATCGCGGTCGGCGGCGTGTGGATGGCGCGCGAGGGCGGCGTGGTGCCGGGCTATGACGAGGCGCCGGTGGTGGCCCACATGAAGGGGCGCGAGATCGCGATCACCGTCGATCTCGGCCTCGGCGACGGGCGGGCGACGGCGTGGACCTGCGACCTGACGCATGGCTACATCGACATCAACGGGTCGTACCGATCCTGACCTGTGGCGCGGCAGGTCGCCCTTGACTTTCGTCGCGCCACAGCCTTTCTAGCGGCCCTCGGACCCGCCGCACGGTTGCGGCGCCGGCGGGTCGGTAGGGGTGTAGCTCAATTGGCTAGAGCGCCGGTCTCCAAAACCGGAGGCTGGGGGTTCGAGACCCTCCACCCCTGCCAGCCCGGCCCCGCCGGCCGGCCGCGCGGCAATTTTCCGAATTGTGTTCGAAAGGTCGACGAGGAGCATGAGCGGCGTGGCGTTGAACCCGGCCAAATTCATCCGCGAAGTGCGCGCCGAGGCGGCCCGCACCACCTGGCCGTCGCGCAAGGAAACGCTGGTCACCACC
>JAJZVE010000408.1 GCA_021845835.1 Pseudomonadota bacterium
GTCGAGAACTGGACGCATTGACGCCGTTGCGCCCTTAGCTCAGGTGGATAGAGCAACAGCCTTCTAAGCTGTGGGTCGCTGGTTCGAGTCCAGCAGGGCGCGCCAGTAATTCCAATGGGTTGCGAGCGAATAGCGGCGTGCATGGGCGCACTGCGCGCTCAGGCGGGAATTGACGGCGGGCCGTAGGCGGGCGGCGCGGTCACGCCGAGCATCCGGCAGAGCGGGCGCAACAGGCGGCCCATCTGCGGCGCGGCTGCGGTCAGCGCCGCCATCTCCGGCTCCGTCAGCAGCGTCTGCAACTGCGCGGCACCGGCGGCCGCCCCCGGCACCAGCCGCACCAGCCAGGCGAACCCTCGCGGCAGGCGCTGCGGCGGGCGGGTGCGCGTCCCGCCGCGATCCGGGCGGCGAAGCGGACGAAGCGCGACCCGAGGCGGCGCAGACGCCGCCAGATCAGGACGATGACCGGCCCGGCCAGAAACCCGCCTGCGATGCGCGCGGCCGTGGCGCGGCACAGCAGACCGATGATGCGGGTGAGGCGCTCGGCCGGGGCGCTGAGGGTGGTGGGGAGCATGAACGAAAAAGGAACATGAAGGGCCGGGCTGGGCAACGGGCATGTTTGCGCCGACGGTGTCGTAGCACTGTGCTGCACCAGGGCTGCGCCGCGATCCAGGCAATCACCTCGGCCGCGTCGTCCTGCTCCTGGGCGACGTATTCGCCCGCGAGCAGACAGTCGTTCAGTAGAATTTTTGCGCCGCTGGGATTACCAAATATTCTTACGTGCAACGCCCTGGCCCCGGTAACCTTCGACTAATTGTGGCGCGCCTGCGTCACTCGCCTGCGGCAATAGGAAGCGCAGGAGGGGGAAGGGCTTCGAGGGCGCGAACAGGCGACCGGCGGCAACGAGACCATGGCGTTGCCAGCAACTGCAACTGCGGCGTCGCCTTGATCAGCCGTCGTCCAGCAACACGAGTCTCGATGATCCTGGAATAAACGATGTCAGGGGTGAAGATGTCGATTGTGTTACGTCCTCGCGGGTCCAGTGCATTCGGCAACGTCTGGTCGCCGCTGGAGAGCATGGACGAAAAGAAGCTGAACGAGCTTCACTTCCGGAAACTCAAGAGGCAGATCGCCTACGTGTGGGCGTCTTCGGAATTCTACCAGGAAAAATTCAGATCGGCCGGAGTCGCTCCTGAAGCAGTAACGTCCTTGGCGTCTTTGGATAATTTTCCTTTTACCGAGAAAGACGAGATTCGTGCGAGTCTTGCCGCAGCGCCACCTCTCGGCCGCCATCTCTGTGTCTCCCTGGACGAGGTCATACAGCGTCAGGCCTCGTCGGGGACGACAGGCAAGCCATGCTATTTTGCCTATACGCAGCGCGATCTGGAGATGGTGTGCGAGCTGACCACGCGGTGTTTCTTTGCGGCTGGACTCCGACCCGGCGATTTGGTGTTGCATGCGTTCGCCATGAGCCGGGGCTTTGTCGGCGGCCTGCCGATGGCGCAGTCCCTGGCCTATATGGGTGCATCCATTCTGCCGATTGGTGCCGAGTCAGGGATCGAGCGTCTGCTCCGCGTTATCCACGATCAACAGCCCATTGGCATCATTGGGGCGCCCAGCTTCATCGGCTATCTCGGCGAGCAGGCGGAGACTGTCCTGGGGCGGTCCGCTGCCGAACTCGGAATTCGATACATTGTGGTGGGCAGCGAGCCGGGCGGCGGTCAGCCTGAGACACGTGCTCACCTCGAGCGGCTCTGGGGCGCGCGGGTGCGCGAAATGTATGGGCTGTCGGATCTCGGAAACAGCTTTTTTGCGGAAGGACCGGAGCCTGACGGAATGCACTTCATGGGCCAGGGCTATCTGCATGTGGAACTGATCGATCCAGAGACGGGAAGGGTGCTGCCGACCGAGGACGGGGCGACCGGAGAGCTTGTCTATACAGCGCTGGAGCGGGAGGCGATGCCGCTGGTCCGGTTTCGATCGAGGGATCATGTCAAGGTGGTCGGCACACGGCCCTTGAATGGACGGACCGGCATGCGCATTCGCGTGCTGGGCAGGACGGACGACATGCTGATCTGCCGTGGCGTGAACGTGTATCCCGCCGCGCTCCAGGACATCGTGAGCGGCCTGAAGCCCATGACCACAGGACTATTCAGGATCGTGGTGGATTTCCCCGGGCACAGCACCGACCGGCCGCTTCGGCTCAAGGTCGAGACCGGGGAACGCGACGGGGATCACGATGCGGTCGCGGTCCGCGTCGCTGCCCGGGTAAGGGATCTGCTCGGGGTCAAGACCGCCGTCGAGATCGTACCGGCCGGCACGTTCACCCCGACAGGCGCGACGAAGCCCGTTCTCATCGAGCGGGTCGGCCCGTAGCGCGCCGCGCCGCCGGCGGACATCCGGCGGCTGGGACATGCCGCCGCTCAAGGGCAGCGCGCCGAATTACGACCCCGCCCAGAATCGAGGGTCGACCAGGGCGCAGTGAACAAAACAGGGAGGAACACGATGAAGCCGAACTTGCTCGCCATCCTGGCCGCGGGGGCGATCGCCGCATTGACCCCGCCAGCCTTGGCGCAGCCGAAGATTTCCAACGGGTTCGTCAAACTCGGCGTGCTGACGGACATGTCAGGCCCGTATTCCGACAACAACGGCATCGGTACCGTGCTGGCTGCTCAGATGGCGGTGCAGGATTTCGGCGGCAAGGTGCTGGGCGTCCCGGTCAAGGTGATCTACGCCGACAACCAGAACAAGCCGGATATCGCGGTCTCGATCGCACGAAAGTGGATCGACGACGAGAAGGTGACGGCCTTGCTGGACATGGGCGCCAGCGACGCGGGCATCGCGGTCGGACACCTGGCGCAGGAACGCAACCGGGTCGTTCTCAACAGCAGCGCGTCGACCACGCGCATCACCAACGAGGATTGCAACACCGTCACGGCGGACTGGACCTACGACACTTACGCCCTGTCAAAGGCGCCGGCTGCCGCGATCACCAGGCGCGGCGGCAACAGCTGGTTCTTCATCACCGCCGATTACGTATTCGGACATTCGCTGCAGAAGGACGCGACGAAGTTCATCGAGGCGAACGGCGGAAAGGTGGTCGGGTCGGTGCTGTATCCGTTCCCGGGCAAGGACTTCGCGTCGTATATCATGCAGGCGCAGAACTCCGGCGCAAAGGTCGTCGCCATGGCCAATTCGGGCACCGACCTCGTCAACAGCGTCAAGCAGGCAGCCGAATTCGGCCTCACCCAGAAGCAGGTCGTCACCGGACTCGTGGTGTTCATCAACGACATTCATTCGATCGGACTCCCGGCCGCACAGGGGATGCTGGTGACCTCTGCGTTCTACTGGAACATGACGCCCGAAAGTCGCGCGTGGTCGATGCGCTTCTTCGCGCAGCGCAAGCGCATGCCGACGATGACCCAGGCGGGAATCTATTCGGCCGTCACCCACTATCTGCAGGCCGTGCAGAAGGCCGGAACGGACGAGGCGCAAGCGGTCATGGCCGAGATGAGGGCGGCTCCGGTGAACGACTTCTTCGCCAAAGACGGCCATCTGCGCAAGGACGGCCGCATGGTCCACGACATGTACCTGTTCCAGGTGAAATCCCCGGCTGAGTCGAAGGAGCCGTGGGACTACTACAAGCTGGTGGCGACCATACCGGCCGACGAGGCGTTCCAGCCGCTGTCGCAGAGCCGCTGCCCGCTGATCACCAAGGGGCAGTGATCGCGTTCCGGCACCTTGGTCCCGGACGCGGCTCCTCGCCGGATTTCCCTGCCTGCATCGCTTCGATTTCATCCTCTCGGATCGGTTCGTCGTACGCTCCGGCCTTTTGCGATCCGCTGCCCGTCCGACCACAAGCCGCCGCCCAATCCGGCGCCGTTGCAAACACCAGGCGGGCGGGCGTGGCGGTGGACCACACCACCGCTAACGATAGTGGGTCCGGGACGATCTCGCTCTACGGGCCGCCCTCCCGCTGCCGCGCGCCGCCCGCCTCAGAATGAATGACCAGTCAATTTTGACCGGGTCGGGCAGCCGGTCGACCGTTTGCTCCGCCGTGGGCAGAAGCCGTTGGGCCGCCACCCCGCCCGGCCCGGTCAAAGAGCAGGGGGAGTTCCTGTCCTGGTGGGCTATTCCCGGGTCATGCCGGCGGACTTCGTACGAGCGTGCCGTGCCGCGCCCGCGGCATCCACGCGAGCGCCGCGAAAGTCCGTGCGCTTGTGTTGAATTCCCGGTTTGGCGGGAACGCCGACGAACGTCAGGGCATCCAACCGCCGGCGTTCCCCGGCGTCGCAATGACAGCCGGCTGCCTGGCGGGCGCCACCGCGCCGCCGCGGGGGCAAGCCGCCATGTCCGGTACCGCCGCCCCGGCCGGCTTCGCAAGGATCAGCCGACAGCCCGCTTGACAGCCGCCATGAATTGAATGATCCTTCATTCCGTGACGGAGGCCGGCCGGAATGAATTATGTGTCTCCAGATGCGATGGCAGCGCAGTCCGGCAGGGCATTCCCGCGACCGCAGACGCCACCGCCCGGGGCCGCGCCGGCGGACGGGGGCGGCGCCCGGTTCGGAACGCCGGTGTGAGGCAAAAGATGTTCGATTTGCCGCTGGAGGAACGCACGGCCGCAAAAGTTCTTGCCCGCGGCGCCGAACTGTACGGCGAGCGGCCGTTCGTGGAATTCCAGGGAGAGGTCGTCTCCTACCGCTCGGCGAACCGGCGGGCCAACCGGGTCGCCAACGCACTGGCCGGGCTTGGCGTCGGCAAGGGAACCCGTGTCGGCATCCTGCTGTCGAACCGCCCCGAATACCTCGACCTCTGGTTCGGTCTCGCCAGCATCGGCGCGATCCAGGTGCCGATCAATACGGCCTACCATGCGCCGCAGATCCGCCACGTCCTGAACCGCGGCGAACTGCCGGTCATTGTCGTCGAGCGAGCGCTGGCTGACGAGCTCGTCTCCGCTCTTGCCAATTCCGACTGTCGCCACCTCGTCATTCTCGATGGTCCCCCGGGCGCCGGCGCGTCAACCGCCATTCCGGAGCACCGCTACCAGGACCTGCTCGCGGCGGCGGACGATGCAACGCCGCCGGCCGTGGACGTCGG
>JAJZVE010000409.1 GCA_021845835.1 Pseudomonadota bacterium
GCCTTCTGGGCGAACCCCCGCTCCAACAGCCGGGCGCCGGCCACCGCCACGGCCGGCAGCGCGCCGCCCGGCCCATCGCCGGGCACCACCTCGCACGCACGCAGGCCGTAGCGGGCGGTGAGCGCCTCGCCCAGCGCCATGCAGGCGGCGATCGGGTGGTCGATGCGGAACCTGATCAGCTTCTCGGCCACCGCCAGCGCCACCAGCCGCTGCGCCGCCTGGCGCGAGATGTTCAGCGCTGCCGCGATCTCGTCCTGCGTGCGGCCGGCGATGTAATAGAGCCACGCGGCGCGCGCCGCTTGTTCCAGCCGTTCCTCCTGGTGCGCGCGGCGCCCGACGTCGGCATCGTCCGGCATGGCCCCCCCTTGGGCAGAACCGATCAAATGCCCAATTTAGGAGCAATCGTCGCGACGAAACAACCCGGTGCTCGATCACCGCCGGGCTCCGTCTTTTCGCCCGGCGGACGCTGGGCTATGCGGCTGCGATGACGGTCGCCACCCGCCTCGACCCGCTGCCGGATCTGCCGCATGGCAGCGAACGGCGGTTCGGCCTCGACCTGCTGCGGGCAGTCGCCATCCTGCTCGTCATGCTGAGCCACTACGCCAACAACCTGTCGGCATGGTTCCACCTGCCGCCACCGTACCGGCTGTTCTTCGCCGGCGATCTCGGCGTGGAACTGTTCTTCGCACTCAGCGGCTTCCTGATCGGCCGCATTCTGCTGCAGATCGCTGAGCGGGGGCCGACGCCGCACGACCTCGGGGTCTTTCTGGTGCGGCGCTGGATGCGCACGCTGCCGCTGTATTTCCTATGGCTCGGGGTGCTGTTCCTCTGCTTCCCGCCGTCGGCGCACGTGGCCGACCATGCGTGGCGGTTCGCCACGCTGACCCAGAACCTGCTGCAGCCGATGCCGTCGGATTATTTCTTTGCCGTCTCCTGGTCGCTGACGGTGGAAGAATGGTTCTATCTGCTGTTCTCCATCGCCTTCCTCGGCACGACTTGCCTGCTGCGACGGGTGGGGGTGGCGCTGCTTCTCTGCCTGGCGGTGTTCATGCTGGGGCCGCTGGCGCTGCGGATGGCGCTGCTCGGGTTCGACCCCATCAGCCTCGACCGGAGCAAGGAAGTGTTCTTCCGTATAGACGAAATTGCCTATGGCGTCGCGACAGCCTGGCTGTTCGCGCGGCGCAGCATCATCTTCCGTTATCCCCTGCTGCCCCTTCTGGCGGGGCTCGCGCTGATTGCGTCGGTCTGGTCCGGCCATCCACCGCTGCCGGGCTGGCTCTGGCCGTCGCTCACCTACAATCTCACCGTCATCGGTTGCGCCCTGTGCCTGCCGGCGGCGCTGCGCCTGCGCAGTGCGGCCGCCTGGTTTGCGGCCCCGGTGCGCCGGCTGAGCGCTCAGTCCTATGCGCTGTATCTCATGCATGTGACGGTGATGTTCGATCTGGTACAGAACCAGTTGTGGGGCCCCGGGCACTTGGCCCCGCTGCCATCGGCGGCAATCGCGATAGCGGGGCCGTTCCTGCTTTCTGCGCTCTCGTTCCGCTGGTTCGAGGCCCCGATCCTGCGGCTTCGGCCCACGGAACGGCGGAAAGTCACCAGTGGCGGCGCCGCGCCGGGGCCATCAGCGGCGCCGTCGATACTCGAAGGGAGCGGCATCCGGTGATGCAGGGCATGAACGGCGCCGCCTATCGCTCCCCCCGGCCATGCGCGGCATCGGCCCGCGTCGGGCCGCGCGGCCGATGAAGGAGCGCAACCCCGGATTGGACATTGCCCGTTTCCTGGCGGTGATGTGCGTGGTTGCGACCCACACTGCGGCAGGCTTGCTGCCGCTGAACGGGATACGTGCGCCGGCGGCGGTGCTGCCGGCTGCGTATTTCGGGGTCGAGTTGTTCTTCGTACTCAGCGGATTCCTGATCGGCGGCCTGTTGTTCGAGATCCTGCGGATCGATCCGTCGCCGCGCGCCTGGCGGGCCTTCATGCTGCGCCGATGGTTGCGCACGCTGCCACTTTACTTCGCCTGGCTGCTGCTGCTGCCGCAGCTGATCCCGTCGCCGCCACATCTGCTCTGGCACCAGTTGCAGTACGCAGTGATGCTGCAGAACCTGGCCTGGCCGATGCCGCACGACCGCTGGTTCAACGAATCCTGGTCGCTCGCCATCGAGGAATGGTTCTACCTGCTGTTCTCCATCACGGTGATCGCCGCTGTCCGGCTGACGCGGCGGCAGGGGGCGGCGTGGATCGTGATCGGCGCATTCATTCTTGTTCCGGCGCTCGTCCGCCTTTCATGGTCATCCCGTTTCGGCGCTGAGTCGTATCACGTCGTGGTGCTGCGGCTGGATGCAATTGCATACGGCGTCGCCCTGGCCGGGCTTCGGCACCGTGACCATGCCATCTTTCGCCATCCCCGCTCCGCCCTGCTGGTCGGACTGGCGCTGGTAGGACTGCTCTGGGCGCAGGAGATTCGTGGTCCGTTCCTGCCGCTGGCACCGCTGTTCTGGCTCAACATCAAGCTGGTGGTGACCTCGGTTGCGCTGTGCCTGGTGCTGGTCGGGCTGGTACAGATCCGCCCACATCTTGGACCGTTTGGCGCCGTCGTCGGTGCCGGTGCGCGAATCTCCTACGGCATTTACATCATGCATCTGGCCCTGTTCGAGGGCATGATCGGCGTGGCCGTTCGCTACCACCTGGGCCACGCGGCGGGGACGGTCGCGGCCCTGGTGCTGTCCTTCCTTTTGCCCGCACTCTCATTCCGCTTCATCGAGTCGCCTTTGCTCGCCCTGCGTCCACGACAGTTCGCTTCGTAAGGCATGACCGTGGAAGGCGGATACATCGCACCGCGACCGACACGTGGCCGCCTGACCCCAAGCATTGGCTTCCCGCGGAGAACGCGGCGCATTTTGCGGCTGCGGAGCCCGGGCGCCTGCCGTTTGGAGCCTTTGCGGTGCCGGGGTGCATCGCGATGGGCGTGTCGGCGGCTGGTTTGTGTCGCGGGATTGCGTACCGCCGCCCCACCAGCCGGGCGTCGCAGACAGCGATACGAACGCCACGCAACCGGCTGCTGGTCCGAATGCACAAACAAAACGGGCCTGCCAGAACGGCAGGCCCTTCCTGGTAAGGATACTCGCCACCGGCGCTGCCGGTGGCGATGTTGCCGTCAGACGTTGGCGATCGTCGTCGGCTTGTTGCCGGTGAAGGTGACAGTCGTGCCATCCGGCAGCGTGAAGCTGTTGCCCGACGCGAGGGCGGACTGGGCCGCCGCCGCGACCGTCGCGCCGTAACCAGAAGCGCCGCCAGCCGGGCTGAGGTCCAGGATGTCGGTGGACTGCCAGTTGGCGATGGTCAGGGTATGCGTGACATGCGACAGGCCGAACAGGTCCGCCGAGAACAGCGCGACGCCGTCATGGCCCGCGTTGGACATGGTCAGCGTCGCATTGCCTGCGAACACACCGCCGTCCAAAGCCAGGAAGTTGGAACCGCCGCTGCTGTTGGTAATGTCAATCGCACTGTTGTTGCCGTTGACGATGTAAGCAGCGCTGCCGAGCGACGCCGACGAGGTGATCGTCTCGTTGCTGAGACCCCAGATCGTCGCCTTGCCCGTGCTGTCGTTGCCGGTGATCGTGTCGGCGCCACCGCCGCCCAGGAACACCATGTTGCTGCCGCTCGACAGGCTGACGTAGCTGCCGCCGGTGTTGCCATACATGGTTTCATTGGCAGCGGTGTAGATCGTGCTGGTGCCCTTGCCGGCCACCAGGAAGCTGCTGCTCGTGCTCGCGCTGTTGCCGTAGTAGATCACGCCGCCCACGCCCGGCGCCGAACCGGCCGCGAAGATCGTGTCGGCACCGGCCCCGCCGTGGATCGTCTGCACGCCCGCCGAGTTGGCGCCCGCAACGGTTTCCTGCCCGGCGGCGCTGCCCAGCGTGATCGAGTCGCCGGCCGCGCTCGCCCAGTATTCGCCGCTGCCGGCGGTCTGGGTGAAGGTGTTGCCACCAGGGCCGGCAACGAACGTCGCGTTGCCACCAGACTGCATGAAGTTGGCGGAGCCGTTCATGTAGGCAATCAGCGTGGCCGTGCCATCGACCGATACCGACTGCTTCGAACCGGCCCCCTGCGTGGTCGCCGCGCTGTTCAGCGTGCTGGAGCCGCTGTCGAACGAATAGACCTGCCCTTCGCCCGAGCCCATGACGTTCTCGCCGGCGTCGGCAACGGCGATGTGCGCCCCGGGGGTGGAGTCGTTGATGACGCCGGTAACCGAACCGGTGCCGTTGGCGATGACCGTACCGGCGGGGCCGGTATAGTTCAGCCCGTTGCCGCCGATGATCGCCGTGAGCGAGTCGGCGCCGGTCAGCGTGCCGGTGCCGTCGTAGACGACCGCCGTGTAGCCGACAGGGATCTGAATGACACCGGTATCGGTGGCAGGGATCGTCAGGACCTGGTTTGCCCCGGCGGTCGCCGCCGGCAGGGTAATCGGCGCGGTTGCCGACCCGGCCGAGACAGCGGCCGGAACCGTCACCAACGTCGACCCGGCGGTAATCGACGCAATCTGCTGCAGCAGCGTATTCGCCAGCGTACCTGTCGTCGTGACCGATACGTTGCCGACCGATACGACCGTGCCGTTCGAGGCCATCTCGCACCCCTTACCAGGAGAAGTGGTGAAGTTTTGTGAGCCCCTCTCTACCGCGGGAAGCGATCCGTGTCAAAGCTTATTCCGCCGCCGGCCCATCCCGAAATTTTCGTCCGCTCGTTCGCTCCCAAGCCGGTTTTCCACGCAGTTTCAATACATTGCCAGAACATGCCACCTTCTGGTCGGGCCGCCTGACGCGCGGCGACCTGATCAAAGCCGCGGCATTGCCCCCCGTTCTACAGCCAACGGTTGAGAGCAGAGCGCGGATGACGCCGGGGCGCACCACCGCGACGGAACACCCGCGCATGGCACGACTGCCACCACGCCTCCCGGTTGCACGCTACTGTACACTTGGCGCATCCAGCAGCAGCGCAGCGGGTGAGCGCGTGATCGCGCGAGGCGGATGCGCCGCGGCGCGTGAATCACGCGCCGCGGCAAAGAGCCAGAGCACGCTGCCCCGCGACGGTCAGCG
>JAJZVE010000410.1 GCA_021845835.1 Pseudomonadota bacterium
CGGTCTCCGCCGTGCATGCGCCGCGCGCCGCCGAGGCGGGCTGCGTGGTGATCGACAACACCAGCCATTTCCGCATGGACCCGGACGTGCCGCTGGTGGTGCCGGAGGTGAACCCGCAGGCGCTGAGCCGCATCCGGCGCGGCATCATCGCCAATCCGAACTGCTCGACGATCCAGATGGTGGTGGCGCTGAAGCCGCTGCACGACCGCTTCACGGTGCGCCGCGTGGTGGTCGCGACCTACCAGTCGGTGTCCGGCGCGGGCAAGGAGGGCATGGACGAGCTGTGGGCGCAGTCGCGCGCCACCTTCGTCAACGACCCGGTGAAACCCGAACAGTTCACCAAGCAGATCGCCTTCAACGTCATTCCCCACATCGACCGCTTCATGGACGACGGTTCCACCAAGGAAGAATGGAAGATGGTCGTGGAGACGAAGAAGATCCTCGACCCCGACATCAGGGTCATCGCCACCTGCGTGCGCGTGCCGGTGTTCATCGGCCATGCCGAGGCGGTGCATGTGGAATTCGACAGGCCGGTCGGCGTCGCCGAGGCGCGCGCGGCGCTGCGCGCGGCGCCGGGGATAACGGTGCTGGATGAGCGCGAGGACGGCGGCTACGTGACGCCGCTGGAGGCGCAGGGCGAGGATGCCACCTTCGTCAGCCGCATCCGCCAGGACCCGACGGTGGAGCACGGGCTGGCGTTCTGGTGCGTGGCGGACAACCTGCGCAAGGGCGCGGCGCTGAACGCGGTGCAGATCGCCGAGACACTGGTGGCGCAGGGCCTGCTCGCCAGGCGCGCGGCCTGAGCAGCGGTGCCCCGGGGCGTGGCTCGCCGTCGCCAGGCTGAAGCTCGGGTCATGAACGGCCCGGCGGTTGCGTTGACCCCCCCGGACGGCGCCGCTATGAGGGCGCAACGGACCCGCGGGGACGAGGGAGTTCGGCCGGCATGAAGGACATCCGTGAGGCGCTGATGGTGGGCCGCAGCAGCGACGGCCGTCTGGTGCGCCGGCCGATGTCGCCGCACCTTCAGGTGTACCGGCCGCAGATCACGTCGGTATTGTCGGTGTTCCATCGCGGCACTGGCGTCGTGCTGTCGGTGGGCACGCTGCTGCTGGCCTGGTGGCTGACGGCGGCGGCGAGCGGGGATGCGGCATACGCAACGGTCTCCGGCTTCCTGCGCTCGCCGATCGGCCTGCTGCTGCTGTTCGGTTGGACCGTGTCGCTATGGTATCATTTCTGTGCCGGCATCAGGCATCTGGCCTGGGACGCCGGCGTGGGGCTGGAACTGCCGGATGTGCACCGCAGCGGTTTCGCGGTGCTGGTGGCGACCGCGGTGCTGACGGTGCTGACCTGGATCGTCGGCGTTGCGGTGATGTGAGGGCGCGATGAGCGAGACGGCGAAATCCTCGGTGCAGCGCGGCGCGCACGACCCGGCGCGGGTGCATGTGATGCGCACGCAGCTCGGGCGCGCGCGCGGGCTGGGTGCGGCGCATGGCGGCACGCATCACTGGTGGGTGCAGCGGCTGACCGCGATCGCGCTGGTGCCGCTGTCGCTGTGGTTCATCTACGCGGTGCTGCATCTCGCCGGCGCGCCGCGCGCGTATGTGGCGCACTGGGCCGGCCATCCGGTCAACGCGGCGCTGCTGGCGGCGCTGGTGGTGGCGACGTTTCATCACGCCCAGCTCGGCCTGCAGGTCGTCGTGGACGACTACGTCCATACCGAGGCGACGCGCATGGCGGTGCTGCTGCTGATCAAGGGGCTGGCGGCGCTGCTCGCGCTGATCTCGCTGGTTGCAGTGCTGAAGCTGGCTTTTACGGGTTGACGGGACGGACATGAACGCAATCGGCAAGCCCTCCACCGGCGCCTACACGATCGAGGACCATACCTACGACGTGGTGGTCGTCGGTGCGGGCGGGGCGGGGCTGCGGGCGACCCTCGGCATGGGCGCTGCGGGGCTGAAGACCGCCTGCATCACCAAGGTGTTCCCCACGCGCAGCCACACCGTCGCGGCGCAGGGCGGCATCAGCGCCTCGCTCGGCAACATGGATGCGGACGACTGGCGCTGGCACATGTACGACACCGTGAAGGGGTCGGACTGGCTGGGCGACCAGGACGCGATCGAATACATGTGCCGCGAGGCGGTTCCGGCGGTCTATGAGCTGGAGCATTTCGGCGTGCCGTTCAGCCGCAACGACGACGGCACCATCTACCAGCGTCCGTTCGGCGGCCACATGAAGGACTACGGGGCATCGCCGGCGCGGCGCGCCTGCGCCGCCGCCGACCGCACCGGCCACGCCATCCTGCACACGCTGTACCAGCAGAGCCTGAAGCACGACGTGGCGTTCTTCGTCGAATATTTCGTGCTCGACCTGATCATGGACGACGAAGGCGTCTGCCGCGGCGTGATCGCCTGGTGCCTGGAGGACGGCACGATCCATCGCTTCCGGGCGCAGACGACGGTGCTGGCGACCGGCGGCTATGGGCGCGCGTTCCTGTCCTGCACGTCCGCGCACACCTGCACCGGCGACGGCAACGGCATGGTGCTGCGCGCCGGCCTGCCGTGCCAGGACATGGAGTTTGTGCAGTTCCACCCGACCGGCATCGTCCCGGCCGGCTGCCTGATCACCGAAGGCGCGCGCGGCGAGGGCGGCTATCTGACCAACAGCGAGGGCGAGCGGTTCATGGAACGCTACGCCCCGAGTGCCAAGGATCTGGCCAGCCGCGACGTGGTGTCGCGCTCGATGACGCTGGAGATCAACGCCGGGCGCGGCTGCGGTCCGAACAAGGACCACATCCTGCTGCACCTGGAGCATCTCGGCGCCGACCTGCTGTACGAGCGGCTGCCCGGCATTTCCGAGACCGCGCGCGTGTTCGCCGGCGTCGATGTGACGAAGCAGCCGATCCCGGTGCTGCCCACCGTCCACTACAACATGGGCGGCATCCCGACCAACTATCACGGCGAGGCGCTGCGCCCGACGCCGGACGACCCCGACGCGATCGTGCCCGGCCTGATGGCGGTGGGCGAGGGGGCGTGCGTGTCTGTGCATGGCGCCAACCGGCTGGGCTGCAACTCGCTGCTGGATATCGTGGTGTTCGGCCGCGCCGCCGCGCTGCGGGCGGCCAGGACCGTGCAGTCCGGCGCGAGCCAGCCGGCGCTGCCGCCGAAGGCCGGCGAACAGTCGCTCGACCGGCTCGACGGCACGCGCCACGCCAAGGGCGGCACGCCGGTCGCCGACCTGCGGCTGGAAATGCAGCGCACCATGCAGACACATGCCGCAGTGTTCCGCAACGGCAAGAGCCTGACCGAAGGCGTCGAGAAGATGCACGGGGTCTGGGCCAGGCTGTCCGACCTCTCGCTTGCCGACCGCAGCATGATCTGGAACTCCGACCTGATGGAGGCGCTGGAGCTGCACAATCTGATGGCCAACGCGATGACCACGATCGTCGGCGCGGAGGCGCGCAAGGAAAGCCGCGGCGCCCAGGCCCATGACGACCATCCCGACCGCGACGACGCGAACTGGATGAAGCACACGCTGGCGTGGTGCGGCGCGGACGGCGACGTGCGGCTCGCCTACCGCCCGGTGCATATGCAGACGCTGACCAACGAGGTTTCCGTCTTCCCGCCGAAGAAGCGGGTGTATTGACCGCGCGCCGCGGCTGCTGATCGGAAGGCACTGGACATGGCCGAATTCACGCTCCCCGCAAACAGCAAGGTGCGCGCGGGCAAGACCCACAAGGCGCCGGCGGGTGCGAAGCGCGTGCGCGCGTTCAGGATCTATCGCTGGGATCCCGACAGCGGCGAGAACCCGCGTACCGACACCTACGAGGTCGATCTCGACGACTGCGGGCCGATGGTGCTCGACGCACTCATCAAGATCAAGAACGAGGTCGATCCGACGCTGACCTTCCGCCGTTCCTGCCGCGAGGGCATCTGCGGTAGCTGCGCGATGAACATCGACGGCACCAACACGCTCGCCTGCCTCAAGCCGATCGAGGAGGTGAAGGATACCGTCGCCATCTACCCGCTGCCGCACATGGCGGTGGTGAAGGATCTGGTGCCGGACCTGAGCCAGGCGTACGCGCAGTTGCGCAGCATCGAACCGTGGCTGCAGGCCGACTCGCCGGCGCCGCCGGACGCCGAGCGGCTGCAAAGCCCGGAGGAACGGCGCAAGCTGGATGGCTTGTGGGAATGCATCCTGTGCTTCTGCTGCACCACGTCCTGCCCGAGCTACTGGTGGAACGGCGACCGCTATCTCGGTCCCGCGGTGCTGCTGGCGGCCCATCGCTGGATCAGCGACAGCCGCGACGAATGCACCGGCGAGCGGCTGGACGCGCTGCAGGATCCGTTCAAGCTGTATCGCTGCCACACCATCATGAACTGCACCCAGACCTGCCCGAAAGGGCTGAACCCCGGCAAGGCGATCGCCGAGATCAAGCAGTTGTTGGTGGAACGGGCGGGGTGAGCTAACACCGGCGGGATGTTCGCCGGTGATATCTCCACACCCGAAGGCCGCCGGCAGGCGTGGCTCGACAGCCTGTTCGTGGACCATGCGGTGTTCCGCACGGTGTGGGACAATTTCGCGCCGGTCATTCCCGGCCGCCTCTATCGCTGCAACCATCCGACGCCGGGCCGGCTCGCCGCGCTGACGCGGCGCTACGGCCTGCGCACGCTGGTGAACCTGCGCGGCCAGCGCCGTTGCGGGTCCGACGCGCTGTCGCGCGACGCGGCGCAGCGGCTCGGGATCGACCACATCGACATGGCGTTCGAAAGCCGCGGCGCGCCGCACCGCGAGCGCATCCTGCGCTTCCACGGCATCTACACGTCGATGACGACACCCGCGCTGATGCACTGCAAGTCCGGCGCCGACCGCGCCGGCCTCGCCGCCGGCCTCGTGCTGCTGTTCGAGGGCGGCACGTCGCGCGACGCGCTGCGGCAGATGTCCTGGCGCTTCGGCCATTTCAACCGTTCGCGCACCGGCGTGCTCGACGCCTTCTTCCTGCAATACGCCGCCACCGCCGAGGGACGGAAGCCGTTCCTCGACTGGGTGCGCGACGACTATGACGAGAACCACCTGCGCGCGACGTTCCGCGCG
>JAJZVE010000411.1 GCA_021845835.1 Pseudomonadota bacterium
TCCAGCAGCGCGGCCAGGCCGCGCGGCGCGTCGGGGCGCCCGGCATGCACCGCCTCGACGCGGTGGGCGAGGCGCTGCAGTTCCGGCAGCTGGCGCCGATGCACCGCGTGATAGCGGGTCTCGATCAGCGCGATCAGGCCCAGTGCGTCCTGCGGCAGGTCGGGCGCCAGGCCGAGCGCGACGAGCTCCGCCAGCTCCGCTTCGATCTCGTCCAGGTCGACGTGCCTGGCCGCCGCCGCGGCGGCAAGCGACACTGCGCCGCCGCAGCAGAAGTCGAGCTTGCGGCGGCGGAACACGGCGGTTGCTCCGGGCAGCGCCGCGGCAATCTCGGACAGGGTGCGTGCGGCATAGCCGTCCGGGGAGAACGCGAGGGCGGATGCGGACATGCGGCTGGTCTCCTTTGGAAGTGGTATATGTAATACCACTTTCACTTTGACCGAATTTGTGGCTTTGTCAATACCAAAATGGAGGGCATATGCGCCTGCTCGCGTCCACCGATTTCGCGCTCCGCGTGCTGATGCGCCTCGCCGCCGCACCTGACGAGGTGCTGACGGTCGAGCAGATGGCCCGCGAACTGGGCGACCTGTCGCGGCACCATCTGCACAAGGTGGTTCAGGATCTCGCCGTGCTCAACCTGGTGCGGACCAGCCGCGGCCCGCGCGGCGGCGTGATGCTGGCAACGCCGCCCGCGCAGATCCGGCTCGGCGCCCTGCTGCGCGCGCTGGAGGCCGGGCAGCCGCTGGTCGAGTGCTTCCGCGCCGACGGCGGCTGCTGCTCGCTGACCGCCGGCTGTCGCCTGAAGAGCCTCCTGCATGCGGCGCGGGAGAGCTTCTTCGCCACGCTGGAGCGCCACACGCTCGCCGACTGCCTGACCGACGGCATTCTGCGCGGCTTCGTGCCGTCAGCTCGCGCCTGACCCGCCCCGCATCGCCGCCAGCCGCTGCAGCGTCTGCGCGGCCAGGCGCTGCGCCGCCGCGAGCATCGCCTCGTCCTTCGTCTGTTCTGCGATGTCGAGGTAACGTTCGGCATTGCACGAGAGGGCGAACATCCGCGCCGCCCGGCCGGACGTCGCCATCGCCTCCGTTTCCCAAACAACGCTCTGCCGTTGCAGTGCCGCCGCGTCGGCGGGGGGCGGATCCTTCTCCCGCCTGCGTTCGTTGCGGAAAGCGGCGCGCCGTGCCCGCCGCAGGATCGCCGCGTGCTCAAGCTCGTCACGGGCGAGGTCCTCCGCGAGCGCGCGCAATGCCGGCGTGGCCGCATAGGCCGCCACCTCGGCGTAGAAGGCGAAGGCGCGCTGTTCCTCGCGCACCGCGAACGCCAGCGCGCGATAGGGCGTCAGCAGCGCCGACTGCCATGCCACATCCTCGCCCGGCGGCAGGTCGGTCGCGGCCGGGTGCAACGTGTCGGCCACGCCCAGGCCGCGCCCAAGCACAGCCGTCGCATGTTCCTGCTCCAATTCGGCCAGCCGGTCGAACAGCGCCGTCAGGTCGCGGTCGCCCTGGGCTTCCCACCAGGCGGCGAGATAGCGGTAGCGCCGCGCCGCCGCGACCTCGAGCGCCAGCGCCGCCGCGAGCAGTTCCTCCACGGTGGCGATCACCCTTCCCTCCCGCCCCTCTGCCGCCGGCGATCGCATTTTAGGTCACGACACCCGGTTCGCGATACCCAGCGAATCTGGCGGCGCGCTGTCGCTACTGCTTTTTGCCGCGGTGCTTCTGCCGGGCAGCGTGGCCGCGCCGCGGCGCAGGGATCATCCGCGGCGCACGCCCGGCGTCCGACGCTATTCGTCCGTCATCCGCCGCGTCAGCACCTCGCGCTTGCCGACATGGTTGGCGGGGCCGACGATGCCTTCCTTCTCCATCTGCTCGATCAGCCGCGCCGCACGGTTGTAGCCGATCTGCAGGTGGCGCTGGATGAAGCTGGTGCTCGCCTTGCCCTCGCGGCTCACCAGATCGACCGCCTGATCGAACAGCCCTTTTTCGCCGTCGCTGGCGCCGGCAATGCCCGACAGCATCGCACCGCCGTCCGATCCCTCCGGCGCTTCCGTCACTTCCTCGACATAGGCCGGCTCGCCCTGGTCGCGCAGGAAGGCGACGATGTCCTCCACTTCGCGGTCGGTCACGAACGGGCCATGCACGCGCGTGATGCGCCCGCCGCCGGCCATGTACAGCATGTCGCCCTGGCCGAGCAGCTGCTCTGACCCCTGTTCGCCCAGGATGGTGCGGCTGTCGAACTTGCTGATCACCTGGAAGCTGATGCGGGTGGGGAAATTCGCCTTGATGGTGCCGGTGATGACATCGACGGACGGGCGCTGCGTCGCCATCACCACGTGGATGCCGGCGGCGCGCGCCATCTGCGCCAGCCGCTGCACCGCCGCCTCGATCTCCTTGCCCGCCACCATCATCAGGTCCGCCATCTCGTCGATGACGACGACGATGAACGCCAGCGGCTCCAGCGCCAGCGGCTGTTCGTCGAACACCGGCTTGCCGGTTTCCGAATCGAAGCCGGTCTGCACGCGCCGCGTCACCATCTCGCCCTTGGCGCGCGCCTCCGCCACCCGTTCGTTGTAGCCGCCGATGTTGCGCACGCTGAGCTGGCTCATCGCGCGATAGCGGCGCTCCATCTCGCGCACCGTCCATTTCAGCGCCGTCACCGCCTTCGCCGGCTCCGTCACCACCGGCGCCATCAGATGCGGGATGCCTTCGTACACCGACAGTTCCAGCATCTTCGGGTCGATCAGGATCAGCCGGCACTGGTCCGGCGAGAGCTTGTAGAGCAGCGAAAGGATCATCGCGTTGATGCCGACCGACTTGCCGGAGCCGGTGGTGCCGGCGACCAGCAGATGCGGCATGCGCGCGAGGTCGGCGAGGATCGGCGCGCCGCCGATGTCCTTGCCGAGCGCGATCGCCAGCCGCGCCTGCTGGCGGTTCCATTCGTCGCTGCCGAGCAGTTCGGAGAGAAAGACGGTCTCGCGCCGGGCGTTCGGCACCTCGATGCCGATCACGTTGCGGCCGGGGACGGTGGCGATGCGCACGGCGGTCACGGACAGGCTGCGCGCCACGTCGTCGGCCAGCCCGATGACGCGGGCGCTGCGGATGCCGGGGGCGGGTTCCAGTTCGTACAGCGTCACCACCGGGCCGGGCCGGATTTCCACGATGCGGCCCTGCACGCCGTAATCGGCCAGCACCGATTCGAGCAGCCGCGCATTGGCCTGCAACGCCTCCACGCTCGGCGCGCCGGCGGCGGCGCGCGGCGGCGCGGGGGCGAGCAGCGACAGCGGCGGCAGCCGCCACGGCCCCTCCAGCGGCAGCGTCTCCTGCCGCGCCGGCGCCGCCTTTTTCGCGGGCGCGGCGGCGATGCGCGCGGTCGGGCGCGGTGGCGCGGCGGTGACGACGGCGGACGGCGGCGGGACCGGCCGATCGGCGCCGGGGGCGATGATGGTGGGCGGCGGCGGCTCCGGCCGCGTGCCGTTCAGCCGGTCGAGCAGCGCCACGCCCAGCCGCCCCGCCCGCGCCGAGACGCGCGCGAACACGCCCGCCGCCGTGCGTCCGTGCTGCACCGACTGCCGCGCCGCGATGCCGGCGGCGCGCCACTCGCTGCGGCTGAGACCGAGCGCGAGCACGATCAGCGAGGCCGCGAACGCGGTGCCGAGCGTCACCACCAGCGTGACGCCGAGCGGCCCGAGCAGGTCGCGTCCGGCGGCGATCGACGCGGCGCCGACCAGCCGCCCGGCCGCGCCGCCCAGGCCGGCGCCGACCGGCCAGAGCAGCGGTTGGCCGTGCCAGTCCGGGATCGCCGCCAGCACCGCCCCGGTCGCCGGCAACGCGGCGAGCAGCGCGACGAGACGCAATGCCAGGCTGCTGAGGCCGCGATGCGAGCCGATCCGCCACGCCCAGGCGAGCAGCGCGAGCGCGGGCAGCGCGCCGGCGACGCCGAACCCCTGCAGCAGCAGGTCGGCGGCGATGGCTCCCGGCCGCCCGGCCAGGTTCGCCGCCGGCCGCGCCGTCGCCGTGTCCAGCGAGGGGTCGGTGGCATGGTAGGACAGCAGCGCCAGCAGCAGCGTCATCGCCGCCACCGCCAGCACCAGCGCCCCCAGCTCGGCCACGCGGCGGCGCGCCAGCGTGTGCAGCGCCGGAGAGGCAAGGCGGCGGGCCTCGGCAGCAGCGGCCATCGAGCGGGTCTCCGAATCGGCAGGGCGGTTCGCGTCCGGCGCGAATTATACCGCAGAACCCTTTGTCATCGCCACGCCGACGAATATTTTGCCGCGGGGAGAAGAGGTTCGCATGACAGTTGTGGATTCTGCGATGTCTGAATCCATGAACAACCACGGTTCCGGGATCATGGGATGGCTGGCGCTTCGATCGGGACGACGCTGGAGCTTTGGGCGTTGTCGCTGCGGGATGTGAAAGCGCGGATCAGGCCGCTGTTCACGCAAGGACGGGTGGCGTCCTCGGCGGGCGGGCCGCAGGCCGGTGGCGGGCGGCGGCGCGGCGCGGGCAGCGATGGGCCGGCGCCGGTGCGGCCCGGGACCGAACGAGGCCGGATCGAACGAGGCTTGTCCTCGGGCCGGCGTTCGGCCGGACCCGTGCGCCGGGCGGGGCGCGGCGGCGGGGTCAGGGCGGGCGGCGGCTTCACCCCCAGCGTCCGGCACAGCGGGCGCAGCAGGCGCCCCGTGCGCGGGCTGGCGGCGAGCAGCGCCGCCATCTCCGGGGTGGCCAGCAGATGCTGCAACTGCGACGCCCCGGCGGCTGCCTCCGCCCCCACCAGCCGCACCAGCCAGCCGCGCCCCCGCGGCAGGCGCTGCGGCGAGCCGGAACGCTGCGGCCGCGGGGCGGCCGGTCGGGGGCGACGGCGGGGGATGTCGCGGCCGGCTTCGATGCGGGCGGCGAGGCGGACGAAGCGGGCGCCGAGGCGGCGCAGCCGCGTCCAGACCAGGATGACCGACAGCCCGCCGAGCCACCCGCCCACGCCGCGCGCGGCGACGGCGCGGCAGAGCAGGTCGATGATGCCGGCAAGCGTTGCGGCCGGCGCGGGAGGGGTGGCGGGGGGCACGAACGGATTAGGAACACGAGGCGGCATG
>JAJZVE010000412.1 GCA_021845835.1 Pseudomonadota bacterium
CAGCCGCGCGATCGGCGTGCCTTCCCAGGCAATCCGTTGGCTTGGCAGCCAGGCGAAGGCGTCGTCCACCGCCGCCTCCAGCCGGGCGACGCGGCGTGGCATCTCCTCGCGCAGTGCCCGCCGCGCTGCACGCAGCACGAGCCGCCGCTCGTCCCCGGACGTCAGCGGATCGGGGACGAAGCAGAAACCCTCGATATGACCGACCGGATGCCCCTCCACCACGACCTCGCCGCGACGGGTGACCGCGGAGAGCAGGTCGTCGCGCCCGTCACCTTCCAGGCGCCGCAGCAGCTGCGCCGCGCGTCGGTCGACGAAGCGGCTGGTCAGCCGCTCATGCAGCGCGTCCGACAGCAGGTCCTCCACCTCGCGGGCGCGCGCCTGCCAGTGCGCGGCGTCGGTTACCCAATCGGCGCGCGCGGCGATATACGTCCACACACGTACTCCGGCGAGCCGCTGCATCAGCGTGTCGATGTCGCCGTCGGCGCGGGTGAGGGCGGCGATCTGGCTGCCGATCCAGTCCGCCGGGACGGCGCCGTCGCGGACGACGTGGCCGAACACGCGGGCGCACAGGCGCAGATGCGTGTCGTCGGCGAGCTTGCGGAAGTCCGGGATCTGGCAGGCTTCCCATAGCAGCCGCACGCGATGGCGGCCGCGGGCAAGGTCACGGACCTCGGTCTCCCGCGCCAGCGCCGCCAGCGTCTCGAGGTCGGTCGCCTCGTTGCCACGTACCAGCCCCGGACCGGGCGGTGGCGCGTTGAGCGACTCGACCAGCCGGTCAAGGCTGGCGAAATCAAGATCGTTGTTGCGCCAGCAGAGCTGGGTGAGCGGTTCGAAGCTGTGCGCCTCGACCGCCTCCACCACCTCGGGATCGAGCGGCGGGCAATCCGCGGTGGTGCCGAAGGCGCCGCTGCGCATGCCGCGCCCGGCCCGCCCGGCGATCTGCGCCACTTCCGCCGCGGCAAGCCGGCGCGGACGGTGGCCGTCGAACTTGGCCAGGCCCGCGAAGGCGACATGGTCCACGTCCATGTTCAGCCCCATGCCGATGGCGTCGGTCGCCACCAGGAAGTCCACTTCCTTGTCCTGATAGAGTGCCACCTGCGCGTTGCGCGTGCGCGGCGAGAGCCGGCCCATGACGACCGCGCAGCCACCGCGCCGGCGGCGGATCAGTTCGGCGATTGCATAGACCTCGGCGGCGCTGAACGCGACCACGGCAGAGCGCGGCGGCAGCCGCGTCAGCTTGGCATGGCCGGCATGGAGCAGCTCCGACAGGCGCGGCCGGGTCTCGATCTCGGCCTGTGGCACCAGCCGCTGCAGCAGCGGCCGGATGGTTTCGGCGCCCAGGAACATGGTCTCGACCAGTCCGCGCGCCTGCAGCAGCCGGTCGGTGAAGACATGGCCGCGGTCGGGGTCGGCGCACAGCTGGATTTCGTCCACCGCGACGAACTCCGCCGCGCGGTCGAGCGGCATTGCCTCGACGGTGCAGGAAAACCAGCGCGCCTCGGGCGGGACGATCTTCTCCTCGCCGGTGATCAGGGCCACCTGCCTCGGCCCCTTCCGCGCCACCATGCGGTCGTAGTTCTCGCGAGCCAGCAGGCGGAGCGGGAATCCGATGATCCCGGAGTCGTGGGCCAGAAGGCGCTCGATCGCGAGCTGGGTCTTTCCCGTGTTGGTGGGGCCGAGCACGGCCCTTACGCGCGGCGCGAATCCGATCATGCCACGATGGTTGGGGGTTGGGCGACGGATTGCAAGTACCGCCACGTTGGTACGGCGAAGCCATTGAACCGGCGAGGACCGGCGCGCATATGCGCGCGCGCAAGGAGGGCTGGACCATGACGGAAACGACACCGCAACCGGCGGCCGAGAGGCACGAATTCGGCGCCGAGGTCGGGCGATTGCTCGACCTCGTGGTGCATTCGCTCTATTCGGAGCGGGAAATTTTCCTGCGCGAGCTGGTAGCGAACGCTGCCGACGCGATCGACCGCCGCCGCTTCGAGGCGCTGACCCATCCGGCGATGGCCCTGCCGGAGGGGGCGAAGGTCCGCATCGTGCCGGCGCGGCCCGAGCGCACGCTGACCATCTCCGACGACGGCGTGGGCATGACGCGCGAGGAGCTGGTGGCCAATCTCGGCACCATCGCACGCTCCGGCACCCGTGCCTTCGGCGAGACGCTGGAGCACGCCAGGCCCGAGGAACGGCCCAGCCTGATCGGCCAGTTCGGGGTGGGGTTCTACTCCGCTTTCATGGTGGCCGACACGGTCGAGGTGGTGTCGCGCCGTGCCGGCTCCGAGGAGGCATGGCGCTGGTCTTCCGACGGGCGCGGCGGCTTTTCGATCGCGCCGGCCGAGCGGATGCTGCCCGGCAGCGACGTGATTCTGCGCCTCAGGTCCGATGCGGAAGAATATCTGGATGCCTACCGGCTTGAGACGGTGGTGCGCAAATGGGCGGACCACGTCACGATCCCCATTACCATCGAGCGGGACGGCAAGGACCTGCCGGCCAACGAGGGCACCGCGTTGTGGCGCAAGCCGAAAGCCGAGGTCAGCGAGCAGTCCTATACCGAGTTCTACCGCCATCTCGGCACGCTGTTCGACACGCCCTGGGCGACGCTGCACTGGCGTGCCGAGGGGTCGCTGGAATTCTACGCGCTGCTGTTCGTTCCCGCCACGAAGCCCTTCGAATGGATGGAGCAGGAACGGCAGAGTCGCGTGCGGCTGCATGTGCGGCGCATGTTCATCACCGACGAGGCCGAGCTGCTGCCACCCTGGCTGCGCTTCGTCCGCGGCATCGTTGACACCGAGGACCTGCCGCTCAACGTGTCGCGCGAAATGCTGCAATCGACCCCGGTGCTGGCGCGTATCCGCAAGACGCTGACGAATCGCGTCCTGACGGAGCTGAAGACGCGCGCCAAAGATGCCGACGCATACGGCATGTTCTGGGAAAATTTCGGGTCGGTGCTGAAGGAAGGCATCTGGGAGGACAACGACCATCGCAGCGAGATCGCATCGCTGCTGCGCTTCCCCTCCTCCGCCGTCGAGGGCCTCACCTCGTTCGGCGACTACGTCGGACGCATGAACGAAGCGCAGCAGGCCATCTACGTGCTTGCCGGCGACGGCGTCGAGGCGCTGCGACACTCAGCGCAACTGGAGGGATTCCGCGCCCGCGGCATCGAAGTGTTGCTGCTCGGCGACCCGATCGATGCATTCTGGCCGGAGCGGCTTCGCGAATTCGAAGGCAAGCCGATCCGCAGCGTCACCCAGGGTGCGGACGATCTGGCGAAGATCACGCCGCCGGGTGAGCAGTCGCCGGCACCGGACGTGACATCCTTGCTCGCGGCGCTGAGGGCGGCACTGGGCGATGCGGTGTCGGACGTGCGCGCGACCGAGCGGCTGGTGGAGAGCGCGGTCGTGCTGTCGGCCGGCGGCGGTCCCGACCTGCAGATGCAGCGCCTGTTGCGCCGCGCCGGACGCGCCGGCGTCACGGCGCCGCCAGTGCTGGAGATCAATCCGCGCCATCCTCTCGTGGCGGCGCTGTCGGCGCGACAGGCGGCGGGCACGGATGTGGCGGGGGATGCCACGCTGCTGCTCGATCTTGCGCGCGTGCAGGACGGCGAGCTGCCGCGCGACCCGGCGGCGTTCGCACGGCGGGTCGAACGTGCGCTGGCGAGTGGCGCGCGATAGAGCCGACGGGGCGCATCGGCCAAGTAATGGATGGCTCGCGCGACGGGACAATTATGGATGGCATATTAAACCTGCGCGATCATTCACGGCCATGACTTAAAAATCAGGAGCGGCGACTCGCGGTCGGGGTTGTCGTGGCGGCGCATCGATGTCATGTGAGAAGCGGATCGGCCGACCCGGCCGACCGCGGCCTCGGAGGCGCGATGCTGGACGTCGATTTGCCCTGCGTGCGGTCAGCGCCCGCCGCGCGGACTGTGTACGCGGTGCGACCCGCGGCGCTGGAGTCGTTCCTGGCATCGTTGCCGGCGCCGCAGGCCGGTTGGCTGCGCGCCAGCGAGTTCACGGCGCGCAGCGGCGAGCTGGCGCTGCTGCCGGGGGCGAGCGGACTCGAAGGTGCCGCCTTGGGTCTTGGCGAGGATCGTGGGCCGTTCGCGTTCGGCGAGCTGCCAGGTCGGCTGCCCGCGGACTTGCCGTGGCAACTCGTTCCCGGCGATTACGACGGCGATCTCGCAGTGCTCGGCTGGTGTCTCGGCGCCTATCGTTTCCGTAGCTTCAAGGCCGCGAAGCGCGCGCCGGCGCAGTTGTTGCTGTCGGCCGCGCACGAAAAGCCGCTCGCGGAGGCCGCCTCGATCTGGATGGTCCGCGACCTGATCAATACGCCAGCAAATGTTCTGGGACCGGGCGAACTGGCCGATGTTGCCGTCGAACTCGGCGCGCGTTTCGGGGCGCGCGCGCTGCGCGTCGCCGACGTGGCCTTGACCGACATGTATCCGGCCGTTGCCGCCGTGGGCGCCGGGTCGGCGCGCGCGCCGGTCGTGGCGGGGTTCGACTGGTGCGGCAGCGGTGCCGATGCTGACAGTCCGCTGGTGGCGCTGTGCGGCAAGGGCGTGTGCTTCGATTCCGGCGGCTACGACATCAAGCCGTCCAGCGCCATGCAGCGCATGAAGAAGGATATGGGCGGCGCCGCGATCGTGCTCGGCATCGCCCGCGTGCTCATGCAGGCGGACGCGCGGCTGCGGCTGAAGGTGCGCATCGGCTGCGTGGAGAACAGCGTCTCCGGCACAGCCATGCGCCCGCTCGACGTGGTACGCACGCGCCGCGGCCTGGCGGTCGAGATCGGCAACACCGACGCCGAGGGGCGGCTGGTGCTGGCCGATCTGCTGGCCGAGGCGTCGGATGCGAATCCGGCGCTGCTGATCGACTGCGCGACGCTGACCGGCGCTGCGCGGGCGGCGCTCGGCCCCGACCTGCCGGCGATGTTCGCCACCGATGCGCGCTGGGCCGAACAGGTCGCCGCGGCGGCCGCGGCGGCGCATGACCCGCTCTGGCAACTGCCGCTGTGGGACGGCTACGACCCTTGGCTCGACAG
>JAJZVE010000413.1 GCA_021845835.1 Pseudomonadota bacterium
CGGCGTCCGGCGCCAGCCCCAGCCGGGCGAGCGCCTCCAGGGCCGGCTGCAGCGCCGCGCGCGGCAGCAGCCACAGGCGCAGGTGCAGTTGCGCCGCCGCCGCGTCGCGCCGCAGCAGCGCCCAGGTCCAGACCACATCGGCCGCACGGAACGGCGTCAGCCGGTCCATTTCATAGCCGAGCACCCGGTCGATCGCGGCCTGCGCCGCCAGCGGCAGCACCACGTCGCGCTGCAACGGCCGCGCCGGGCTGCGCAGCAGCAACGCGCCGCGCCGGCGGGCCGGCCGCAGCCATGCCGGCACCCGATCGCCCGGCGCGGGCAGCGTCCCGAGCCGGCGTTCCTGCCCGCGCCGCCGGCGGATCACCGCGAACCCCGCATGGTCCGGCGCGACGATCAGCGCATCACCGCCGCCGCGCGTCCGGCGCGGCAGCAGCGCGGCCATCTGTTCCAGCCACCATTGCATGACGCCGGTCAACATTCGCCAATCCGAAAACGATATGCCGGCGCGGATGCTACCTCGTATCGGCGACCATGGAAATACCAGCATAAAACTTTCATGTAACGTGCGGCCACAAGTAATGGATGTTACTTAACTCGCACCCCCAACTTCATCAATCTGAAATTGCTGCGACATTACGAAGCGTAACATGGCTCTGTCATCGTGTGGCCGTTGCTTCATTGTCAACGCAACCAGAGGAAATCATGCGACCTCATCAACATCGGCCCGCACGCGGCCTCAAGCTCGCGCTGCGGGCCTGCGTGTCCCTGGCGGTCGTGGCCGCGCAGGCCGCGGCCCCGGCCATGGCGGCAACGCCCGGCGCGAACGACGGCAACACGGCGACGCCGATCAAGCACGTCATCTACATCATCGGCGAGAACCGCTCGTTCGACCATGTGTTCGGCCTCTACAAGCCGCGCGCGGGCGAGACGATCTCCAACCTGCTGTCAAAGGGAATCCTGAACGCCGACGGCACGCCCGGCCCGAATTTCAGCCGCGCCGCGCAGTACCAGGCGAGCGATACCGGCAGCTATGCGAACAGCCCGCAGATCACCGGCCCCTATGCGAAGCTGCCGCCGGTGCTGACCGACGGCGCCCCCAGCAAGGCGAGCGACACCAACCCGCCGCCGTTCGCCACCCGGGCGGCCGCCGCGAAGGCGGATGACGGCGTGCTGAGCCAGGACATCGGCGAACTGACCACCGGCGCGACCGGCCTGCCGGCCAGGGCGATCGATACCCGCATCGCCAACGCCGCCGCCCCGGCGAACGGCCCGTATCCGCTGACCGGCAACGGCGGGACGCTGACCTATGACGACTACGCGTCAAGCCCGGTGCATCGCTTCTACCAGATGTGGCAGCAGATGGACTGCTCCATCGCGCACGCGACCGCGGACAACCCGAGCGGGTGCCTGAACGACCTGTTCCCCTGGGTCGAGGTGACGGTCGGCGCCGGCAGCAACGGCAGGCCGCAGCCGCAGGGCTTCAACGACCAGAGCACCGGCGAGGGTGCGACGTCGATGGGCGTCTACAACGTCAATCACGGCGACATGCCGTATTTCAAGTATCTTGCCGACACCTACACGCTGGCCGACAACTACCACCAGGCGATCGCCGGCGGCACCGGCGCCAACCACATCGCGCTCGGCACCGGCGATGCCATCTGGTACAGCGACGGCAAGGGCAACCCGGCCACGCCGCCCGCGAACCAGATCGAGAATCCCGATCCGCAGGCCGGCACCAACAACTTCTATAAGCAGGACGGCTATTCGGGCGGCAGCTACTCCGCCTGCGCAGACGCGTCGCAGCCGGGGGTGGGCGCGGTGGTGGACTATCTCGCCTCCATGAAGGTCCGGGCGAACTGCGAGCAGGCGCACTACTACCTGCTGAACAACTACAATCCGGGCTACTTCGGCGACGGCACGGTGGATGCCAAGGACACCTACACCATCCCGCCGTCCTCGGTGCGCAACATCGGCGACGAGCTGCTGGCCGCGAAGATCTCCTGGCGCTACTACGGCGAGGGCTGGAACGCCTACGTCAAGAACCCGAGCGGCGGGCCGAACCCGTACTGCAACATCTGCAACCCGTTCCAGTACTCGACCTCGATCATGACCAACGCGGCGGTGCGGCAGGAGCATATCCGCGACACCACCGACCTGTATGCCGACCTTGCCAACGGCACGCTGCCGGCGGTGTCGATCGTCAAGCCGGGCGGGCTGAACGACGGGCATCCGGCGTCGTCGAAGTTCGACATCTTCGAATCCTTCGTCCACAAGATCATCAACCAGCTGCAGGCAAATCCGAAGCTTTGGGCGGACACGGCGGTGTTCATCACCGTGGACGAGGGCGGCGGGTACTGGGATTCCGGCTACATCCAGCCGCTGGACTTCTTCGGTGACGGAACGCGCATCCCGCTGCTGGTGGTCTCGCCGTTCTCGCGCGGCGGCCACGTGGCGCATGCCTATGGCGACCATGCGTCGTTCCTGAAATTCGTCGAGGCCAACTGGGATCTTGCGCCGATCACCGCCCGCAGCCGGGACAACCTGCCGAATCCGCGGACGCGGCGCGACAACCCCTATGTTCCCGTGAACGGCCCGGCGATCAGCGACCTGATGCCGATGTTCCATTTCCACGGCGGCTCCGACCACCAGGGTGACCGCGACCGCTGAAGCGGCGTTCGTCCGACTGGCCAGCCCGGCGGGACGCGCGACGTCCCGCCGGTTCCGCCTGCGGCCGCGTGCGGCGTGCAGCGCGTCGCGCGGTGCGCGGTCGTCGGTATAGGCCCCGGCCCCGGTCAGAAAACGCTGCTGCTCGCGCACCGCCTGTTCCATGTGCCGCTCCTGGCTGCAACCGGCCTAACGCAGGTTTTCCCGCGGACTCCAGCGGCCGAAACGCACACCGCGATCCCCTTCCTGGACCGTCAGCCAGGGCAAGGGCAGTCAGTGTCGTGATTGGCACAACATCCGTGTGGTAGGCTTCACGCGGGGCGTGTCGCGCCCCGACAGCCTCAGGCGCGCAGCAGCCGTCCGGCCCCCGCGACCGCGAGCAGGAGCGCGGATATGGTGAGAAAGGCGGCGGGCAGGCTGATCGCCCTGGCCAGGAAGCCGATCACCGCCGGGCCGGCGATGATCCCGGCATAGCCAAGCGTGGTGATCGCCGGGACCGCCACGCTCTCCGGCATGACTTTCTGCCGGCCGACGCTGGTGAACAGTACCGGCACGATGTTGGAACAGCCGATGCCGACCAGCGCATAGCCGAGCAGGGCGACCGCCCAGGACGGGACGAGGGCGGCGAGGGCAAATCCCGTCGCGGCGCAAGTGGCGCCGGCGACGATCACGCGCGTCTGGCCGTGGCGCTCCACGACGCGGTCGCCGAGCAGCCGGCCGGCCGTCATCGTGGACGCGAAGACGGCATAACCGAAGCCGGCATAGGCCGGGGGAACATCCCGCACCGAGCTGAGGAACACCGCGCTCCAGTCCAGCACCGCGCCTTCCGTCAGGAACACGATGCAGCAAATGACGCCGATGAACAGCACGATCCCGCGCGGCAGCGCGAACATCGGGCCGTCGCTCTGTCCGCCATAGGGCAGCATCGCCGGCCCGCCCGCCAGCAGCGCGGCCAGAATGCCGCCGACGACGCCCAGGGTCGCGACCAGCGGCGTCGTGCCGAGGCCGAGCAGCACCGTCAGCCCGGCGGCGCCGGCCATGCCGCCCAGGCTGAACAGGCCATGGAACCCCGACATCATCACGCGCCCGCTGGCGCGCTCCACGATGATCGCCTGGATGTTGGCCGTGACATCGATGGCGCCGATGCTGGCGCCGAACAGCAGCATGCCGGCGGCGAGCAGCGGAATGCGCGACGCGCTCGCGAGCACCGGCAAGGCGAGGCAGAGCGCCAGCGTGGCGCCGGTGAACACGCGCCGGCATCCGAACCGGGCGGCCAGGGCGCCGGCGGCCGGCATCGTGGCGATCGAACCGAGGCCGAGGCACAGCAGGAGCAGCCCGAGTTCCCCCGCATCGACGCCGGTACGTGCCTTCGCGAACGGGATCAGCGGCGCCCAGGCGGCCATGCCGAAACCGGCAATGAAGAACATGATGCGCGTGGAGACTTGCTCGCGCACGCCGGGTGCGGCCGCCAAGGCGTCTGTCATGAGGATGTCGGGCGGTGCTGACGGTCGTGGTGCTGCCCGGAGCGATACACCGGCCTGCCGCCGGATGCCAGCAAATCCGCCCGCGCCCCTTATCCCGCCTGCGGTGCCGGCGCGCGTCGGGCGAGTCTCGATTTCGCCTTGCCACGGGTTGCCTCCGGCTCCGGTTCCGGGGCGAAGCCTTCTTCAGCTTCGACTCGATCAGGTCGCGCAGCCGCGCCTCGTAGCGATCCTCGCTATCGGCCGGCACGAAGCGCCCGCTCTGCCGGTCGATCAGTTGCATCGCCAGTGCAGTCCGGATCCAATCCGGCAGAGGCGCATCGATCTCCGCCAGCGCCGCGAAGGCACCGGCCCGGAAAGCGCCGAGCGCGATGCCGCCGGAAAACACGAACCGGCGGCGCGGCGCAGCCGTGGGCAGCTTGGCGGGCGCGTTCAAATCATCGGCTTGCCGCCGGTGACCGCGACGGTAGCTCCGGAAACGTAGCTGGCCTCCCGGCTCGCCAGCAGCACATAGATGGGGGCCAGCTCACAGGGCTGCGCCGGCCGGCCCATGGGCACCTGCTCGCCGAAATGCGCCACCTTTTCCGGCGGCATGGTGGAGGGGATCAGCGGCGTCCAGACCGGACCCGGCGCGACCGTGTTGGCGCGGATGCCCTTCTCCGCCAGCAATTGCGCAAGCCCGGCGGTGAAATTCTGGATCGCGCCCTTGGTGGTGGCGTAGGCGAGCAGTTGCGGGCTCGGCGTGTCGGCATTGATGGAGGCGGTGTTGATGATGGCGCCGCCTAGCATTACAGTTGCATTTTTTGGTTCAGATGTGCGTTTCGAGCGGCGGCTTGATGGGCGCGGCGCCAGTAGGACCAAGCGATGACGAGAGCAGGCTGGATGCGGCGTTGTGCCAG
>JAJZVE010000414.1 GCA_021845835.1 Pseudomonadota bacterium
AGGACGTTATCATCCGCGGTGGCGAGAACATTCCTGTAGTCGAAGTCGAAGGCCTGCTCTACCAGCATCCCGCCGTGCTGGAAGCGGCCATTGTCGCCATGCCGGATGAGCGACTGGGTGAGCGCGCCTGCGCCTTCGTGCGGCTGCGCGAGGGCGCGACGCTGGCGTTCGACGAGATGACCAGTTTCCTGCGCGAAAAGGGTTTGGCGCGGAACTACTGGCCTGAGCGGCTGGAAGTGCAGGCAGGGTTGCCGAAGACGCCGAGCGGCAAGATCCAGAAAAACGAGTTGCGTGCGCTGGCGCGTAATCTGGTGGCGCCAGCCGCATCCTCGCCGGCGCAAGACGGAGATGTGCAGACGTGATCCTGACCGACGAGCAGATTCTCATCCGCGACTCGGCGCGCAGCTTTGCGCGCGAGCAGTTGGTGCCGTACGTCGCGGAGCGCGAGGCGAAGGGGCTGATTCCGCGCGACCTGATTCGCAGCATGGGCGCGCTTGGCCTGCTGGGGATGATCGTGCCGGCGGAATGGGACGGCGCGGGCGCGGACCACGTCTCCTACGCGCTGGCGCTGATGGAGATCGCCGCGGGGCATGGCGCCGTCGCGACGGTGATGAGCGGGCACAACTCGGTTGGCTGCATGCCGCTGCTGCGATACGGCACGGATGAACAGCGCGACCGCTGGCTGCGGCCGATGGCGCGCGGCGAGATGCTGTCCTGTTTCTGCCTCACCGAACCACAGAGCGGTTCCGATGCGTCGGCTCTGCGCACACGCGCGCGCCGCACCGATCGCGGCTGGGTGCTGGACGGACGCAAGCAGTACATCACCAGCGGCGCAATCGCCGGCATCGCGATCGTTTTCGCGGTGACGACGCCGGGCGCCGGCAAGCGCGGCATCAGCGCTTTCCTGGTGCCGACCGCGACGCCCGGCTACCAGGTGGTACGGCGCGAGCGGAAGATGGGCCAGCACGCCTCCGACACCTGCGAAATCGCGCTGGATGGCGTGGAAGTGCCGGAAGATGCGCTGCTTGGCAAGGTGGACCAGGGCTATCGGATCGCGCTTGCCAACCTCGAAAGCGGACGTATCGGTATCGCCTCGCAGGCGCTTGGCATGGCTCGCGCGGCGCTGGAACGCGCCACTGCCTACGCGCGCGAACGGGTGGCGTTCGGCAAGCACATCATCGAGCATCAGGCGGTGGCATTCCGTCTCGCCGACATGCTCACCTCGCTCACCGCGGCGGAACAGTTGGTGTTGCATGCAGCCGTTCTGCGCAGCGCCGGCCGGCCGTGCATGCAGGAGGCGGCAATGGCGAAGCTGTTTGCCACCGAGGTGGCAGAGCGAGTCTGCTCGGACGCGATCCAGACCTTTGGTGGCGCGGGCTACATCGTGGAGTCCGAGGTCGAGCGCATCTACCGCGACGTGCGCGTGACCAAGATTTACGAAGGCACCAACGACATTCAGCGCCTGGTGATCAGCCGTGCCCTGGCGGAAGCCTGAGCGGATGCGTGCTGCGGCTGTCGCTTGGCGCGAAGGGAGGACGTGAATGTTCGATTGCAGGGTCGCCGAGGGCGTCGCCACCGTAACCATGAACGCTCCGCCGGTGAACGCGATGAGCGATGCATGGGTCGCCGGTTTCACGCGCCTGCTGGATGAGCTGGAGGCGCGCGCGGACTGGTCGGTCCTGCATCTGCGCAGCGCGCTCAGGATCTTCGCGGCGGGCGCCGATCTGAAGGAGATGCGGGCACGCTTCGAGGCGTCGGAGGGGATCGAGGCGCAGCTCGTGGCGGTGCGCGCCTACCAGGCGCTGTTCGCGCGCATCGAAGCGTTGCCGCGGGTGACACTGGCGGAGCTGAATGGTCCGGCGCTGGGCGGCGGGTTTGAGCTGGCGCTCGCCTGCGATCTGCGATTCGCCGCGCATGAGGCCAAGCTCGGTCTGCCGGAGCTGCGGCTGGGTCTGCTGCCGGGTGCCGGCGGCACGCAGCGGCTCACCCGGCTATGCGGTCGCGCCACCTCGCTGCGGCTGATCCTGGGCGCCGAAGTACTGGACGGCGCGGCGGCAGAGCGGCTGGGGCTGGTGCAATGGAGTGCGCCGGCGGCCGACCTTCCCGCCGCCGCCGCCGCGACCGCCCTGCGCTATGCGGCCCTGCCGGCGCATGCCGCCGCCGCGGCGAAATCATGCATTACGTCCGCCTCCGATCCGGCCATTGATGGGTTCCGGGAGGAGATCGAGCAGACGCGCCTGCTGCTGCGGGATGACCGCACGCGCGTGCTCGTGCGCGGATTTCTCGATCGATCGGAACGCAAGGAGCGATGAAGATGGAAATGAAGGAACGCAGCGTCGTCCTTACAGGCGGCGCGTCGGGGATCGGCAGGGCGACGGCGCATCTGCTCGCCCGTGAGGGCGCCCGCGTGTTCATCGGCGACGTGAATGAAGCCGGCGGGCGCGCGGTGGAGGAAGATGCGCGGGGCCAGGGCCTGTCCATCACCTGGCTGCCGCTGGACCTGTCCGCTCCGGCCTCGGTCGCCGGCTTTGCGGAAGCGGTGCATCGGCAGACGGAGAAGGTGGACGGCCTCGTCAATTCGGCCGGCTGGGACGTCATTCAGCCGTTCCTGCAGAATCCGCCCGAGTTCTGGGACAAGGTCATGGCGATCAACCTGATGGGGTCGATCCGCCTCACGCGCCTGATTCTGGAAAAGATGGTGGCGACCGGCGGCGGCAAGATCGTCAACGTGGCGAGCGACGCGGGCCGCGTCGGCAGCATGGGCGAGACGGTGTACGCCGCCGCGAAGGGCGGGCTGATCGCCTTCACGAAGTCGCTGGCGCGGGAGATGGCTCGCCACAAGGTCAACGTGAACTGCGTCTGCCCCGGCCCGACCGACACGCCGCTGCTCAATGCGCAGCCGGAGAAGATGCGCGAGGCGCTGGTCCGTGCGATCCCGATGCGCCGCGTCGCGCAGCCGGAGGAGATCGCGGAGGCGGTGATGTTTTTCCTTGGTCGCCGGACCGACTACATCACCGGCCAGGTGCTGAGCGTGAGCGGCGGCCTCACGATGGTCGGTTGAGCAGAACCGGAGATTTCCGATGGCATTGAGCCACGACAAGGGTCGCATCGACTTCGCGCGCTACGAACCCAAGCACTTCAAATGGTCGCTGGACGGCAAGGTCGCTACGGTCACGCTAAACCGGCCGGAGCGGAAAAACCCGCTGACGTTCGAGTCCTACGCCGAACTGCGCGACACGTTCCGCGAACTCAGCTATGCCGACGCGGTGAAGGTGGTGGTGGTCACCGGCGCCGGCGGCAATTTCTGCTCCGGCGGCGACGTGCATGAGATCATCGGGCCGCTGGTGCGCATGCAGGAGGCCGGCGACATGCAGGGCCTGCTGGACTTCACGCACATGACCGGCGACCTCGTGAAAGCGATGCGTGCCTGCCCGCAGGTGATCATCGCGGCGGTGGACGGCATCTGCGCCGGTGCCGGCGCCATCATCGCGATGGCCTCCGACCTGCGGCTCGGCACTGCGGGCAGCAAGGTCGCGTTCCTGTTCACGCGCGTCGGCCTCGCCGGCGCCGACATGGGGGCGTGCAACATGCTTCCACGCATCGTCGGTGCCGGTCGGGCGGCGGAGCTGCTCTATACCGGCCGGTCGATGGATGGGACCGAGGCGGAACGCTGGGGTTTCTACAACCGTCTGGTCGAGCCGGCGCAGGTGCTGGCGGAAGCGCACAAGCTGGCGGCGTCGCTGGCGGACGGCCCGACCTTCGCGCATGCGATGACCAAGCGTTGCATCCATCAGGAATGGAGCATGGGCGTGGACGACGCGATCGAGGCGGAGGCGCAGGCGCAGGCCATCTGCATGCAGACGCGCGATTACGGCCGCGCCTATCGCGCCTTTGTCGCCAAGGAACGTCCCGCGTTCGAAGGCAACTGAGGGCAAGGCGGAGACGGGTGCATGAGCGGCCTGCGGCAAGGGGTCGTGATCACCGGTGCGGCCGGTGATCTCGGGCGGGATCTGGCAGTCGGCTTTCTGGCCGACGGTTGGACCGTGTTCGGCGCCGACCTGTCGCCGCAGGCCGCGGCGGACGGTCTCGTTCCGGTGCGACTGGACGTGACCGACCGCGGCGGCATGTTCGCACTCGCCGAGCGGGCGGCGCGGGAGTCGCGCCTGCTCGCCTGGATCAACGCGGCCGGCGTGTTCGCCGCGGGCGGGGTGCGTGATGCCGACGAAGCGGCATGGCACCGCATCGTCGCGGTCAACCTGACCGGCACGTTCTTCGGCTGCGCCGCCGCCCTCGGGTCATTGAGCCAGGGCGGCGGCGGCCGCATCGTCAACGTCGGCTCCATTTCCGGCCAGGTCGGCGGCACCGGCGTGCATCCGGCCTACGGTGCTTCGAAGGCCGGCGTGCATGCGCTGACCAAGACCTACGCCCTGGAAGGGGCGCGCCACGGCGTGCTGTGCAATGCGGTCGCGCCGGGATTGCTGGAGGGCAGGATGGCAGCCGCGTTTGCACCGGCGCAACAAGAACGGCTGGCGCACGCCAACCCGCTACGGCGGCTGGGCAGGATCGCGGAGGTCACGCGGGTGATCCGGTTCCTCGCCGATCCGGCCGGTTCCTATCTGAACGGCGCGATCGTTCCTGTGAACGGTGGCGCCTACATGCCGTCCTGACAGATGACGGCCGGACAGTCATGCTGATCCAGCTCCTCAACGGCCTGGTCTATGGCGGGCTGCTCTACGTCCTGTCGGTTGGCCTGGTGCTGATCTTCGGCCTGCGCCGCGTCGTGAACTTCGCCCACGGCGGTCTGTTCATGCTGGGCGCCTATGTCGGCTATACGGCGACCGCCATCGGCGGTTTCTGGCTCGGCCTGCTCGTTTCGGTCGTGGTGCTGAGCGTGCTCGGCGCGGTACTGGACCGCCTGGTGTTCCGTCCTCTGCAGAAGGAAGACCCGATCGTCACCATGCTGGTGACGTTCGGACTGCTGATGATCCTGGAGGACGCGGTCCGCACGATCTGGGGCAAGGACTTCCTGACC
>JAJZVE010000415.1 GCA_021845835.1 Pseudomonadota bacterium
GCTGCGGCCCGGTGGCCTCGCCCTGTTCGTGACCAGCACCGGGACGATGGACAAGGCAGGCACCGCCGCGCGCGCGCACATCGCCGGCATGGCCGATCTGGTCGGCGCCGTCCGGCTCCCCGCGGCGAGCATGCGCGCGACGGCCGGCACCGACGTGGTGGTCGATGTGCTGGTGTTCCAGCGCCGGGCCGAGGGGCAGACGCCGGGCGGAAAACCCTGGATCAACCTGACCGGGATTGTTCTGGATGGGCCGCCCGAGACCGACGGCGAGGACGCGCCCGCGGCCTCGGGCGGCGACCCAGGCTTGCTGCCGGACGCCTCTGCCGAGGCCGATACGCGGTCCGGACGCCGGCCCACGGTCGCGGTCAACGAATATTTTGCCGCGAACCCAGGAATGGTGCTGGGCACGCATGGGCTGCGGCGCGGCGTCTACGGCCCCGTCCCGACCTACACCTGCTGCGCAAGGGCAGGGGAGGGGGCACTCGAAGACCTGCTGGACGCCGCCCTTGCGCGGCTGCCCGCCGACGTCTTCGTGCCGACAGCAGAGTCCGCATCGGCCGATACGGAGGAGGCCAACGAAGACGTTACCGTGCGTCCCGGCACCGCCGCTGAGGGCGCCACGGTCAAGGAAGGCTCCTACATCGTCGGCAAGGCCGGCCGGCTGATGCAGATCGCCGGCGGCACCGCGGTCCCGGTCCCGATCAAGGACGGCAAGACCGGCGACGGCCTCGCGCCCAAGGCGGCCAAAATCATCCGCGCGCTGCTGCCGATCCGTGACGCGGTGCGCGATGTGCTGCGCGCGCAGGCCGCCGACCGTCCCTGGACCCAGGCGCAGGTCCGGCTGCGCGTCGCCTACGCGACCTTCATCCGCTATTTCGGGCCGATCAACCACACCGTCGTCAGCGTGACGGCGGACCCCGAGACCGGCGAGGAGCGTGAGACGCACCGCCGGCCCAACCTCGCCCCCTTCGCCGACGATCCCGATTGCTGGCTGGTCGCCAGCATCGAAGATTACGATCTTGAGACCGGCCTCGCCCGCATGGGGCCGGTGTTCCGCGAACGGGTGATCGCGCCCCCCACCGCGCCGCTGATCACCGGCGCCGCCGACGCGCTCGCCGTCACCCTGAACGAAATGGGGCGGGTCGATCCCGACCACCTGGCCGGGCTGCTCGACTGCGACCCGGTAACGGCGCTGGCCCAGCTCGGCACCGCTGTCTTCCGCAACCCCATGACGGAAGCGTGGGAGACCGCCGACGCCTACCTCTCCGGGGCGGTTCGCACCCGGCTCGCGGTCGCCGAGGAAGCGGCGATGCTCGACCCGCAGTACGAGCGCAATGTTTCGGCGCTGCGGGAGGTGCAGCCCGAAGATTTGCGCCCGTCCGACATCACCGCCCGCCTCGGCGCGCCCTGGATCCCGACCGGCGTGATCGAGGCCTTCTCCCTGGAGGTCATGGGCACCGAAACGCGCGTGTTCCACTGCGCGGAGCTGGCCACCTGGACGGTGGACGCGAGCGGCTTCGTCGGCACCGCCGCGGGCGCCTCCGAATGGGGCACCGGCCGGCGCAACGCCGGCCAATTGCTGCACGACGCGCTGAACAGCGCCACCCCGCAGATCTACGATACCGTGGTCGAAAACGGCGCCGAAAAGCGCGTGCTCAACGTCGAGGCGACCGAAGCCGCCAAGGAGAAGCTGACAAAAATCAAGGACGCTTTCACCACCTGGGTCTGGACCGAGTCCGACCGCACCGACCGGCTCGCCCGCCTCTACAACGACCGCTTCAACAATCTGGTGCCGCGGCACTTCGACGGCCGCCACCTGACACTGCCGGGTGCGAGCAGCATCATCCGCCTGTATGACCACCAGAAGCGGGCGATCTGGCGCATCATCGCCGCCGGCAGCAGCTACATCGCGCACGCCGTCGGCGCCGGAAAAACCTTCTCGATTGCGGCGGCGATCATGGAGCAGAAGCGGCTCGGCCTGATCAGCAAGGCCATGCTCGTCGTGCCCGGCCACTGCCTCGCCCAGGCCTCGCGCGAGTTCCTGCTGCTCTACCCGACCGCCCGCATCCTGGTCGCCGATGAGACCAATTTCGTCAAGGAGAAGCGCGCCCGCTTCCTCGCCCGCGCCGCCACCGCCACCTGGGACGCCATCATCATCACCCACGCGGCGTTCCGGTTCATCCCGGTCCCGGCCGACTTCGAGCGGAGCCTGATCGAGGACCAGCTCGCCTTGCACGAGGCGGTCAAAGTACGGGTGGACGAGAACGACCGCACCACCCGCAAGCGCATCGAGGCGATGAAGGAAAAACTCGGCGAGAAGCTGGAGGCCCTGAAGAGCCGCCGCGACGACATGCTGACCATCGAGGAACTCGGCATCGACCAGGTCATCGTCGATGAGGCGCAAGAGTTCCGGAAGCTCTCCTTCGCCACCAACCGGACCACGTTGAAGGGCGTCGATCCGGACGGCTCGCAGCGGGCGTGGGATCTGTTCGTAAAATCCCGCTACCTGGACCGGAAGAACCCCGGCCGCGCGCTGATCCAGGCTTCCGGCACACCGATCACCAACACGCTCGGCGAGATGTACACCGTCCTGCGCTTCCAGGCCGAGGATGCTTTGCGCGAGCGCGGCGTTCACGAGTTCGACGCCTGGGCCTCCGCGTTCGGTGACACCCGCACCGAGCTCGAGTTGCAGCCTTCCGGCACCTACAAGCCGGTCGAGCGTTTCTGCGAGTTCATCAACGTCCCGGAACTGATCGACATGTTCCGCTCGGTCGCCGACGTGGTGCTGAAGGACGATTTGCGCGCCGACCTCAAGCTGCCGCACATCCGCGGCGGCCAGCGCCAGCTCATCACCGCGCCCGCGAGCGATGCTTTTCGCGCGTATCAGAAGCACCTCGCGCGGCGGATCGAGGCGATCGAGCAGCGGTCGGGGCGGCCCAGGCCCGGCGACGACATCCTGCTGGCCGTCATCACCGACGGCCGCCATGCGGCGATCGACATGCGGCTGGCCTGGGCGGCCAGCGACGACGAGCCGGCCAACAAGCTCAACCGGCTGATCGCCAACGTCCACCGCATCTGGCAGGAGACCGCCAGCGACCGCTATACGCGGCCGGACGACACGCCCTACCCGATTACGGGTGCCGGCCAACTCATCTTCTCCGACCTCGGGACGATCAAGGTGGAAGCCAAACGGGGCTTCTCGGCCTATCGCTGGATCCGCCAGGAACTGATCCGCCGCGGCGTGCCGGCGGCCGAGATCGCCTTCATGCAGGACTTCAAAAAGTCCGCCGACAAGCAGCGCCTGTTCAACGATTTCAACGCCGGGCGCATCCGGGTGCTGATCGGCTCCTCGGAGACGATGGGCACCGGCGTCAACGTGCAGCAACGGCTGAAGGCGCTGCACCACCTCGACGTGCCCTGGCTGCCCTCGCAGATCGAGCAGCGCGAGGGGCGGATCGAGCGGCAGGGCAACCAGCACGCGGAGATCGAGATTTGCGCCTACGCGACGCTCGGCTCGATGGACGCCACCATGTGGCAGAACAACGAGCGCAAGGCACGCTTCATCGCCGCCGCCCTGTCCGGCGACCGCAGCATCCGCCGCGTCGAGGACATCGGCAGCCAGGCCAACCAGTTCGCCATGGCCAAGGCGATCGCCTCGGGCGACAGCCGGCTGATCCAGAAGGCCGGGCTGGAGAGCGAGATCGCCCGCCTCCAGCGCCAGCGCGCCGCCCATATCGACGACCAGCACGAGATCCGCCGCCGTATCCACGCGGCCCGTTATGACCAGCAGCACGCCGAGGCACTGATCGAGGGGATCCGGAGGGACCTTTCCCGGCGCATTCCCACTCGCGGCGATGCTTTTACGATCGAGGTGGCTGGCCGCACGTTGACCGAACGCAGGGTCGCCGGCGCGTCGCTCCTGTCAAAAGTCCGCATTCCCGTCCTGGAACGCAACACGCGCGACTGGACCATCGGCCGGATCGGCGGTTTCGATCTGACATGCAGCGTGCGGCGCGAACCGGGAAGCCAGGGCTGCTCGGCCGAGCTGGTCCTGCAGCGCACCGGCTACGCACAAATCATCCCCGTGCAGGACGACCTGACCGCGCTCGGCCTCGTCGCACGGCTCGAATACGCGCTGGACCGGTTCGAGACCGACCTTGAGGAGCAGCAGCGCCGCCGGGCCGATGCCGTTGCCCGGCTTGCCGGCTACCAGCCCCGTCTCGGCGAGGCGTTCCCGCTGCAAGGCGAACTCGACGAGAAGCTGGCACGGATGGCCGAACTTGAGGCCGATCTGGCGAAAACCGAAAGCGTGATGGTGACGGACCAGCCCGCGCTGCCGGACAAGGCGGAAGCAGCCTGAGCACCGCCTCTCGGCAGCCGAACCCCGACGCCGCGGCTTTGCCGGGACGCCCGTTCCCTTTCCAATGCACCAGGAGACATCCGATGCCGCCTCTGCGCGCGGCCGCCCTCACGCGCCCGCCGTTCACCGGCCAGGACTTTACCCCGACCAGGTTCGACAGCGCCGCCAGGAAGGCGGCGTTTGCCAACGCGCTCTGCCGTTTCATCGCGGCGGATTTCCCGTCCACCCTGTTCACGCAGCTTCTCTATGACCGCCTCTGCATGTGCTGCGGGCACATCGCACACTGCGACAAGAGCGGCTTCTTCGCCACGTTCTTCGTCGACCTGGACGGCAAGATACGCTTCCTCGAGCAGACGCTGAACCACCCCTGCTACGGCCATCCGACCCACACATACTGCGATGTCGGGCGGGCGATCCAGGCACGGCTCCAGGCATGCGACATCCTCGCCGTCTATCGCGCGCGGCGCGCGTCCGAAATCGCCGGCGCAGAGCGGGCGCTGCTGGCTCAGCTGCGCGCGAAATACGATGGGGTGCCCGTGATCCCGCAGATCGTCACCCGGCCGGCCGGCCGGCCGGTCGCAGCGCCGCGGGCGGGTTGATCCGGACACAGATCAGCCGAGCCTCCTGTGAAAGATAAGGTTGCAAGGCGGCAAGGCGGCAAGGCG
>JAJZVE010000416.1 GCA_021845835.1 Pseudomonadota bacterium
GAAGTTCGACGATGCGTGCCTGACGCCCGTGCGCCCGCTGTCGGCCGAAGAAATCCGCGCGCTGCGTGAGCGCGAAGGCGCAAGCCAGGCGGTGTTCGCCCGCTACCTCAACGTCACAACCGGCCTCATTAGCCAGTGGGAGCGGGGCGAGAAGCACCCGCAAGGTGCCTCGCTCAAGCTCCTGTCGCTCGTCGCCAGGCACGGCCTCGGGACGGTCGCCTGACGTGAGGCGGGCGAGCCCACAGATTTTTATGTAACATAAAGGACGTTATGTTACCCAACCACTGCCGCTTTTGGGTCCCGTGGGGGTGGCCGCGGTCAGTCGACGGCATTGGCGGTGACAGGCGAGTTCGCCGTCGAAACCAGGGCAGGCAAACGTTGGACCGCTGCGCCCGCCTGCTCAGCGGCTAGTGCGGCGATGTGGTCGTGGTGGGTGAACAGGATCACTTGCGCGGTCCGCCCGAGCTGGGCGAGAAGCGCGATGGCTGCGGCGGCACGCGTGTCGTCGAAGTTGACCAGCAGGTCGTCAGCGATGAAGGGCAGTGGCTCGGCCTTCGCCGCATGGGCGTCGATCGCGGCGGCGCGCAACGCCAGATAGAGCTGGTCGCGCGCGCCTTCGCTCAGCGCTTCCACGGGACACTCCGCGCCGGTGTCGCGAATTGCGACCAGCACCGTGCGGCCAGCAGAATCTTGATCGACTTCCAGTCGCACGTAGCGGCCATCTGTCAGCAGCGCGAAATGCACACCGGCCGTGCGCAGCAAGGGACCCTGCTCATCTCTGCGGAAACGATCAACGCCGGCGCGCAGCAGCGCCCGGGCAACATGCAGCCGTGCATAGCGCTCGGCATGGGCCCGCGCATCGGCCAGCGCATCCTCGGCCTCCTGCGCCTTGGTTGTGGCGTCCCGACCGTCCCGCATCGTCGCCAACGCGGCTTCCGCCTTGGTGCGGTCGGCGCTGAGCTGCTCGCGGCGCTCCCCTAGGGTCGCGAGTTCGGTCTCGATCTCGGCCAGCCGTGCCACCGCTGCGTCGGAGTCAATGCGGACCGCCTCATCACGCAACGCGGTTTCCGAATGGCCATCGCCCTGCGCCAGCAGCGTCTCGCCAAGGCGCGCGATGCTCTCGGCGGCCCTGTCGCGGTCGCGTGCGCGCTCGATCGCCCGCTCCAGCTCGGCGTCGTCCGTCGTGCCCGCGACTGTACGTAGCGCATCCAACTCCTCCTCGGCGATGCGAAGACGGTTTGCTGCATCGGCCGCCGCCGCCTCATGGGCGGCGATCCGCTTCGTCAGCTCCGCCGCATTCGAAGCGGCCTTGCGGGCATCCGCAAGCTTGCGGGCGAGGCGCGCCGCAATCACGGGCGCCGGCTCGTCGGTGGCGGGTTCGCAAAGCCGTGCCTGCACGGCGCGCAGCTCATTGGTGAAGGTCTCGATGCTGGTTGCCATGTCTCGGACCCGCTGCTCGTCCGCCCGCCAAGCCGGTGCGGTTTCAGCGATGCGCACCCAGGCGCCGAGTGCGGCCTCGGCGGCGTCCACCAGGACATCCGCCGGGAGCCCGAGCGCCGCGACCGCTTGCGCCCAATCCGTGTGCCATGCGTCAAGTGCGGTGGCGACGTCCTTCACCGCCTGGTCCAGGTCGGGCAGGCGTGCCTCCTCCTGTGCGAGCACCTCGGCCCGACTGCGATGTGCGGCCACCTCGGCCTCGGCTGCGGCGCACGTCGTCTCCACGCGCAGCAGCGTGCCCGCGAGCGTCTCGTCCTCCGTCTCGCCGGGCCACAGCGCAGCGAGCGCCGCACGGGCGCGCGCGCGCCGCGACGCCAGGTCATCGCACCGGCTTCGTGCCTCCACCTCCGCGTCGGCGAGCCTGAGCACCTCAGCGCGGGCATGCCGCCACTCCGTCATCGCGGCCGCCGTATTCGGAAGCAAGCCGGCGGGCTCCCACAATGCGCGCCACGCCGCCACCGCCTTGGCCGCCGCGTCATCGGCCTCGGCCAGTGCCGCATCCTTCTCGACGCGCCGCCCGCGCAGGAGATCCAGGCGCGCCCTGGCGGCCAGGTATTCAGCGACACGCTGCGCGTCGTCGGCGCGCCGGTCCGCCAGGCGATCAGCATCGTCGCGCAGCGCCTCGAAGGCGTCGGGGAGGGGGCCGGCCGGCAGCCCCGCCCGCTCCTCGGCCTCGGGCTTCGAGCCCCCCTCGTGCATCCGGCGGATCAGCCGCCAGATCCGGTCGCGCACCAACCGCGCCGCCGCGACGGTATCGGGCGTGGGCACCGTCTCGCCACGGGCCAGACGCGAGACCGCCTCCTCCAGCGTGGCGATCTCTGTCGCCAGACCATCCGCTTGGGCGCGGGTTTCGGCGACGGTCTGCGCCGCCTTGTCGAGCCGCGAAGCGGCGGCATCCGCTTCGGCAGACAACGGTAGCCTGCACGCGACGAGACTCGCCATATCCCCGTGCCAAAGAGGCAACGCGGCGAGGGCGGCGGCCGCATCGCTCGCCGCGTCGGCGAGCGTACGCTCTGCACGGGCCAGATCTGTATCGAGAGGCCCTTCGCCCCGCACCGCATCAATGGTCCGGCGCAACAGCGCGGGAGAGGGCGGCGCGGGCGCGTCATGCAGTGCGTTCGCCGCCTGATCACGCCGTCGCCGCGCCGCGGTAAGGGCTTGCGCGGCGGAGGTCGCCGTAGCGGTCAGCGCGGCACGCTGGCTGACCAGGCGCTGCACGGTGCGCCGCGCGCCGGCGATCGGCACGGCGTCGCGCGCCGCCTCGGGCGCTTGCGATACGCCGAGATCCTCCAGCGCATCCGTTACCTTCCGGCGATGCGCCACGACCTCTGCGCGCACTTTGGGCAAATCCTCCGCGGCCTGGGCCACCACGGGCCGCCGCACCGCCAGCGCGTCGATGACGTCCTGTGCCGCCAGAGTTGCCGCGTCCTGCTGCAGCGCCGCCCGCTCGATGGAGAGCCGCCGGGCATCCGCAGACTCGCGCTCGGCGTCGCGCACCGCATCGCGCCGGGCGGAGACTGCCTCACGCAGCCTGTTCTCGGCATCTGGCGGGAAGTGCGGCGCGTCGAGGAGCGGGGCGAGGTCGCCGCGCGCGGCATCAAGCGCGGAGAGCAGTGGCGCCACCCGGCGGACGCGCTGCAGGCGACTGTTCTCAGCCGTCAGCGCCCGCGTCGCCTCCTGCACGCGTTCGAGTTCATCCACGGCCCCGGTGTGCGCGGTCATCGCGTCCTGCCAGGCGCGCGGTGCCACGGCACGCTCTTCGCTTTCGCGCTGTGCCTGACGCCAGGCCTCGACCGCCTCCGAGAGGCGGCGCCGCCCGCGGCCGTCGCCGACCAACGACTTCGCCTCCTCCTCCAGGCGGGAAGCGGCGGCGCGCAGGTTGAGCAGGCCGGCCCCCGCCAACAGACTTTCGCCCGCATCGCCGCCGCTGCGCAGCAATTCCTGGCCTCCCTGACGCAGCCGTGCGCCATCCAGGCCGAAGCTGCGCTCGAACAGCTCGCGGCTGGCGCCTCCCAGGAAGCGGAACAGCGCATCCTCCGGCACCACCTGGTCGGCAGCATCGCGCAGCGTGTCGCGGCGACCCTTGCGGCGGACAAAGGTCCCCGCCGTTCCATCGCGAGCCAGGAGCGCAAGACCGACGCGAAGCTGCGGTGCACCGTGCAGAAAATCGAAATCGGTACGATGGCCGAACCCGAACAGCGCATCGGCAATGGCAGCAAGCGCCGTCGACTTGCCGGCCTCGTTGGCGCCGTGCACGACGTGCAGTGCTGCATCCTCAGGGAAATCGAGCGACACGTCCGAGAGATGTCCGTAGCGCAGCAGGTCGAGCCGGATGAGCTTCATTCGGGTTCGACCGCGGCCAGTGCGTCGGCGGCGATTTGCCACGCCTCATCGGCGATGGTGCGCAGGCCGTCTTCATCGTCGGGAAGTTCGAGCCCGGCGCGCGCGGGTGCTGGCAGTTTCTGGCGCAGCGCCGCAAGATCCTCCAGCAGCGACGTGACCAGCGCCGGATCGTCGAGCCCGGCCGCGAAGGCGGCACGCAGCGGCGCCAACACGTCGTCCTCTGCTAGTGGCACGGGCCGCGTGCGTATGCGGACCGACTCCACGAACAGCGCGCCGTCCGCTTCGATCGCGGCGTTGCGGCATTCGGCGGCGAGGCGGTCGGTGTCACCCTGTAGCGTGCCATGCAGATTTGTCGCGCCGGTGAGCGTCATGCGCGCGAGAACCGGCCTATCGGCGGCGGCGGCGAGCGCCGAACCGACCGCGTCGGCGATGCGCCCGGTGAGCGTCATCACGTCGGCGCCGGTCGCGTCCACCTCCAGCGCCGCCCAGCGCAGCACGTCCACCGCGCGGTGCTCGACCGCGACGACTTTACGGTCCTCGACGGTGACAAGCGTGCAGCCCTTGGGCCCGGTCTCCTTCGGGTGCCGCCCTTGCAGGTTGCCGGGAAACACAATCCAGGGGTGTTCGGCAAGTACGCGTCGGGCATGGATGTGGCCGAGCGCCCAGTAGTCGTAGCCCTTCATGGCCAGGCCCGCGATACTGCACGGTGCGTAGGTCTCGTGCTCCCCTGGATCCTCAGCCGAAGTATGCAGCACGCCGATATTGAGCATGCCGGCGACCCGCGCTGGGTAGCCGGCGGAGAGATCCTCCGGGACCGCGCGATTCGGAAACGAGTGCCCGTGCAGCACGACACCCAGATCGGCCAGAGGCACGGTCTCGCAGGTCCGCGACGAGAATTCGTGAACATTGGACGGCAGAGTGAGGTTGCGGGTGATCAGCGAGCGCGCATCATGGTTGCCGCGCAGCAGGAAACAGGGGCGGCCGAGCCGCCGCATCTCCTCCGCGAAGAACAGGCCGGTGGAGAAATCCTTCCAGTCACCGTCGTACAGATCTCCCGCGATCACCACGAAGGCCACGCCCTCGGCCCGCGCCAGGTCGATCATGGCGGTGAAGGCACGACGGGTGCAGTGGCGGATCACGGCGTCCGGCAGATCCGCACGGGCGCGCAGCCCGGCGAGCGGGCTA
>JAJZVE010000417.1 GCA_021845835.1 Pseudomonadota bacterium
CCGATCTACGCGGAACTGATCGAGCGCCGCCGCGTACACGCGCGCCAGATAGACGTCCTCGGTGACTTTCAGGGCGTTGTCCACCTTCTCGGTCAGCTCCGTGACCTCCGCGACCAGGCCGGACAGCCGGCGGGCCAGGTCGGCGAAGCGGCGCGAGGCCAGCAGCCGCGCCGACCGCTGCGTGCTCTCGATGAGGTCGTACATGCGCGGCAGTTCGGCATCCAGCAGCGCGTCGTAGTAGCGCATCTCGACCAGCTGCGCGTTGGCCACCTCCAGCACGTCCGCCACGTCCGAATCCCGGCGCGGCTCGTAGATGAAGGCGCGGTCCCAGGTCAGCACCACCAGATCGTCGGCGTAGTAGGAGAATCGCAGCCTGAGCACGTCCTGCCGCGCCGCCTCGGAGAGGGCGCGGCGATCGCCGGAGAGCAGCGGCACCAGGTCGATACGGCGCTGCAGCGCCTCGGCCGTCAGCTCCTCGCCGAAGCTGTGGACGAGGGCGATGAGATAGTCCTCCTCGATCGTGGTGGCGGCGGGCCGCACCAGCGCGTCGGCGAAGATGCGGCGGATCTCGGCGAGCAGTCCGGCCCACGGCGCCGTATCGGCGCCGCCGTCGCCGCCGCGCAGGCAGCGGTCCACCTGGTCGGTCAGCGCCACATAGGCGGACCACGGCAGATCGCTGGCCGGGACATGCAGGGCGAAGGTGACCACGCCGAATTCATAGAGGCGCGCAACCACGTTGGCGGACAGCCTGGCCGTGCCGAGCTGCATCGCGACCGGGGCGAGCGCGAGCTCGACCGGCGGCACGCCGAACGCAACCGCCTTCGCGGGCGCCGTGCTGAGGCGGGCGCGCGTGCTCCAGGCGCGGGACTGCCTCGCCCACAGCCTTTCCGCGGCCGGCAGGTCGATCGCGTAGGCGATGTCGAACAGCCGATAGGCGACGATGCTGCCCGACGCGACGCGCAGCTCATCGACCGGCGACTCAGGCGGCGCGGCGGGGCGCGGAGCGGCTGGCGACGCCGGGTCGGCCGCCTGGCCAGGGACGGATCGCATCGACGGCCTCCGCCGCGTACTATGGCGTGTGCGCCCGGCGGCGTCCAATCGCCGCGGCTGCGCTTGACAGCGGCGGCGAAGCCTGCGGCGATGCCGTTGCTCGGGCCGAAAGGGGGGACGATGGCTGTGTTCGGCAGATCGCGGCGCGCCGGCCGCGTCGCGTGCGCGGTCGCGCTCGGCCGGTGCCTGCCCGGCGCGGCGGCGACGCCGGCCGGCAAGGCCGACCTCGCCGGCGTGAGGGGTCCCGATCCGTCCGCCGCCGCGGCAGGCGCCCGATAGCGCCGCGCCGGCACGCCATGAGCAGCGGCGCCCGCGATGTACGGCGGCTCTGGCGGGGATTATTGGCCTGGCCGCTGCACGACCTGCTTGCCGGCCTGCTGCTCGCCGCGACCGCGGTGCCGAGCCAACTGGCGACCGCGCGGCTCGCCGGCCTTGCGCCCGAATCCGGCCTGATCGCGTTCGTCGCCGCGTCGGTGGGCTTCGCCGTGTTCGGTGCCAGCCGCTATCTCGCGGCCGGCGCCGATTCGACGATCGCGCCGATCTTCGCCGGCAGCCTCGCCGCGCTGGCCGTCACCGGCTCGGCCGAATACGCGCATCTGGCCATGCTGCTGGCGCTGATGGTCGGGGCGATCCTGGTGGCCGCCGCGCTGCTGCATGCCGGCTGGATCGCCGATCTGCTGTCGATCCCGGCCACCACCGGCTTCCTCGCCGGGGTCGCCGTGCATATCGTGGTCGGCCAGTTGCCGACGCTGCTCGGCGTGCCGGAGGTGTCCGGCCCGGTGCTGCAGCGGCTGCCCGCGCTGCTGGCGGAGGCGTCCGCCGCCAACCCCAGTGCGCTCGCGATCGGCCTTGTTGCCATCGTGGCCACGCTGCTGACCGAGCGGCTGGCGCCGCACGTGCCGGGGGCGCTGCTGGCGATCCTGGCCGGCGCGGCGGCGGTGGCGGTGTTCCACCTGCAGGCGGCCGGGGTGGCGATGCTGGCCGGCCTGCCGTCGGGGCTGCCGCATCCCCGCCTGCCCGCGATCGGCGGCACGCACGACATCGTGCGGCTGGCGCCGCTCGCCGGCATCATCGCGCTGGTCTGCATGATGCAGACCGCGACCGTGGTGCGCGCCTTCGCCGGCGAGGGCGAGGAACTGGCGCCGGTCAGCCCGAATTTCGCCGGCATCGGCGTCGGCTGCCTGCTGTCCGGGCTGTCCGGCGCATTCGCGGTCAACGCCAGCCCGTCGCTGACTTCGGCGATGGTGGAGGCGGGCGGGCGTTCGCAGCGCGCGCCGCTGATCGCGGCCGGCGGCGTCGCGCTGCTGCTGCTGTTCGGCGGCGCGCTGTTCGCGTGGGTGCCGCAGGCGGCGCTGGCCGGGGTGCTGATCGCGATCGCCATCCGCATCTTCCGGCTGCGCGAGATGCTGCGCATCCTGCGCTTCGGCGGGTCGGAAATCCTGATCGTGCTGGCCAGCGCCGCCCTGGTCATCGTGCTGCCGATCGAGACCGGCATGCTGGCCAGCATCGCGCTGTCGCTGCTGCAGAGCTTCTACGCCGTGGCGCGACCGCTGTGCGTGGAACTGGCGCGGGCGCCGGGCACCACGGTGTGGTGGCCGCCGATTCAGGACGAGGCCAGCGAGCACGAGCCGGGGGTGCTGGTGTTCGCGCCGGCCGCGCCGCTCAACTTCACCAACGCGGTCTTTGTCTGCCGCCGGCTGGCGGCGGCGGTGGCGGCGGCGCGGGATCCGGTGCGGCTGCTGGTCATCGAGGCCAGCGGCATCGTCAGCATCGACTACACCGGCGCACGCATCCTGCAGGAGACGATCGCGGAGCTGCGCGCGCGCGGGATCGCGGTGGCGCTGGCGCGCCTGTCGGCGGAGCGGGCGCAGCGGCAGGCGGAACAGACCGGCCTGCTCGCCAGCGTCGGCGCGGCGCGCGTGTTCCGTTCCGTGGAGGACGCGGTGCGCGCGACGCGGCGCGGCAACGCCGCGATTGGCGCCGTCCGACCGGACTGATAGCCTGGATCGGGAAACAACCAGCGGACGGGGATCGCCGGAATGACAGCGGCGTGGAAACTGCGCGGCGAATACGCGGAAAGCTGCAGCTGCGACTATCTGTGTCCCTGCATCTACACGAACCCGCAGGGACCGGCCACCGGGGATCAATGCACCGCCCTGATGGCGTACCGGATCGACGAAGGCCGCTACGGTGATATCGCGCTCGACGGGCTGGCGTTCGCGTTCGTGATCCGCTCCGGCAGGGTGATGGCCGACGGCAACTGGATCTTCGCCTGCGTCGTGGACGAGCGGGCGGATGCGCGCCAGCGCGAGGCGCTGGGCGCGATCGTCAGCGGCCGCGCGGGCGGCACGCCTGCGGTGCTGCACGACAATCTGGTCGGCGACTTCCGCGGCATCCGGTTCGCGCCGATCGACTTCAGGATGGACGGGCTCAGCCGCTCGGTCGCGGTCGCCGACCTGATCGCCTTCGCCATCGCAGGCGTCGAGTCCAGGAGCGCCGCAGGCGAGCCGATCTGCATCGACAACACCTCGCACCCGGCGAACCGCCGGCTGGCGCTGGCGCGGGCGACAGCGGCGCACCTGCATGGCTTCGGGCTGGACCTGGACCTCGTCGGCAAGGGGAACAATGGCCATTTCGCGCCGTTCGCCTGGACCGCGCCGGAGCCGGCCGGCGCGACGCGGCGGTGACGGGCCAGCCGGACACCGCCGCGCCTTCGCCTGCGGACCTGCTGCGCGGGCGCGGCGCGGTGGTTGCGGCGCTGGCGGTGCTGACCGTCGCCGCGTGGCTCTATCTGCGCGTGCTGGCCGACCGCATGCCGGCGATGCCGGGCATGGACATGGCCGGCGCCGCACGGCGCTGGACGGTCGCCGACGGCGCGCTGACGCTGCTGATGTGGGCGGTCATGATGGTGGGCATGATGCTGCCGAGCGCGACGCCGATGATCCTGACCTTCGCCACCGTCAACCGGCGCCGGCGCGCCCGCGGCGGCGCATTCGTGCCGACGGCGGTGTTCACGTCCGGCTATCTGGTCGTCTGGGGCGCGTTCTGCGTGGCGGCGACGGCGGCGCAAGGGGGCCTCGTCGCGGCGGCGCTGCTGGCGCCGATGCCGGCGGCGGCCAGCCCGCTGCTGGCCGGCCTGCTGTTCGTTGCCGCCGGCCTCTATCAATTGACGCCGCTCAAGCACGCCTGCCTCAGCCGCTGCCGCTCGCCGTTCGATTTCATTGTCAATCGTTGGCAAGACGGCACGGCCGGCGCGCTGCGCATGGGGATGGCGCACGGGCTGCACTGCCTGGGCTGCTGCTGGGCGCTGATGGCGCTGATGTTCGCCGTAGGCGTGATGAACCTGCTCTGGATGGCCGCGCTCGCCGCCGTCGTGTTCATCGAGAAGCTGTTTCCCGGAGGGCCCTGGATCGCCCGTGGCAGCGGCGTGCTGATGCTGGGATTCGGCGCCTATCTGCTGGCCGGCGCCTGACCGGTCCCGCTCGCCGGGCCGCCTTGCGGCCTCTGCAGCACGCCAGGCCGTGCTTTGAAACGCCATCCATCATTGTCGCATCTTCCCGGGCTGATGCCGCAAGGCAGCCGGAAGAACGGCGTCGATGCGCGCGGCAAGCGGAACGCGGCGAGAAAGGGACGCGCGCGGTTTCTCTCCATCTTGCATAGGGTTTCATGATGCCGGATGATGCCGGCGAAGGGCAGCGCGGCTGCCGGGGCACGGGCGGGGGATCGGCGATGGCGCGGATGAAGGGCGGGGAGCTGATCGGCGAGTTCCTGCACCGTGAGGGAATCCGGCACGTGTTCGGGCTGTGCGGGCACGGCAATGTGGGCATGCTGGATGTGCTCTATGGCATGCGCGACCGCATCACCCTGGTCTCGCCGCGGCACGAGCAGACCGCCGGGCACATGGCCGACGCCTATTTCCGGGTGAAGCACCGGCCCGCCGCCACGCTGACCTCCTGCGGCCCGGGC
>JAJZVE010000418.1 GCA_021845835.1 Pseudomonadota bacterium
TTACAGCTTCGCCGGACAGCGGAAGGCGCGCAGCGCCGACAGCGTGAACGGGTTGCGCACGCTGCTGGCGTCGAGTTCGAACCCCGCGCTGCCGGCGGCGCTGCCGAAGCTGACGCTGAACCTGTCGGGTTGGCCGCTCGGCGTGACGCGCGCCGCGTCCATCAGCCGCAGCAGCGCCCACGGGCCTTTCTCCTCCAGCACCGTCGCCGCGCCGCCGCCGGCCGGGGTCAGCGTCAGCCGCACCAGCGTCACGCCGTTGCTGCCCGGCCATTGCAGCGCGAACGGCTCGATCGGCCCGTGCGCGTACGTGTCGTGCTGTCCGCCGATGTCGATGCTGACCTGCAGGAGACCGGGATCGAGCGTCGTGGGCACCATCTGGAATTTCACCGAGATCCTGTTGCCGCCGTCGGGAAAGAGCGCGTCGCGAATCTCGCTCGCGCGCTGGAACTGGGCGAGGCTGGCGTCCGACAGGCCGAGCTTCGTGTTACCGCCGGCCTGCCAGCGCCAGGGCAGTTGCGAGGTATCGACCAGCGGCTTCAGGTACTGGTCGAAGAACTGCTCGATCAGCCCACCCGCGCCGAGCAGGCGGGTGAAGTCGTCGAGCGGCACGTCCTGGTCGCTGCCGGCGACGAACGGATAGCGGTTGAATGCCGCCTGGCACAGCGGCAACACCTTCGATCGCCAGGCGTCGGCGAGTTGCGCCGACGCGCCGCTCGCCGTCACCTGGGACGAACTGGCCGAGACCGTCTGCAGCATGTCGGCGACCGGCTTCGGCGCGCCCTGCGCCGCCTCGGCCAGCGCCGCCGCCGCGCCACCGCCGCCGCCGACCATGCCGAGCAGGGCCTGGCCCTGATTGGGGGCGTTCGCCGCCTGGTTGATGCCGGCATAGACCTGCTGCAGCTTCGCGATCACCGCCTCCAACTGCGCCGGCCGTCCCTTGGAGCCGACGACGAATTCGTGCAGCGTCGCGAAATGCTCATCGACGCGCGTCGCCGGATCGACCGGCTTGCCCGAAGAGTCGGCGCCGAACGCACCGGCGATGATCGACGCGGCCTCGTTCTGCTCCAGCGACAGCCCGGAGCGGGCCAGATAGCTCGCGAACCCGCCGAGCTTCTTGCCGACGCTGCTGGCCTTCGCTTCCGCCTGCTGTGCCGCCTTGTCGCCGGCGGCCGGGCGGCTCAGCTGTGTCTGGCCGTCGATCGCGGTCAGCAGGTCGCGCAGCGGGCTGTCCGGGGCCGATAGCAGGAACAGCTCGTCCTGTCCCTGCTGCAGGTTGCCGAACGGCCTGAGGGCGACATCGGCGAGCAGTGCGTCCCAGCGGCGCGTGTAGTCGTCGAGATAGAGCGAGAGAATGTCGCGCCGCAGCCTGCCCATTTCGGCGACCGAGCCGACCACGCCGCCCTTCTGTTCGCGCCCGAGCACCCAGCCGTCCTCGGTCGCGTCCTTGGTCATGCGCGGCAGCAGCGTGAGGAAGACGGTGTGGTAGCCGTCATACGTGAAGATGCCGGCAACCCCGCTGTTGAGCGGCTTGCCGTCGCGCAGCTCGAACACCCGCCCGCCGGCCGGTCCCGCATTGTCGGCCACCGTCCATTCCGGCAGCGACAGCACCAGCGCCGTGCGCAGCATGCGGTTGTAGATGTATTCGGCGAGCGGCTGGCGCGTCAGGATGCCGCGCACTTCGGCCACCAGCGGCCCGTTCAGCGGCAGCGCGCGCAGCGGGAATTCCAGCAGCGCGTGCAGATGCGCGGCCAGGGCGTCGCGGGTCTCCGCATTCTCCTCGCCGGGGAAGCTCGCGCCGATGTCGGCGCCGATCCATTGTTCCACCAGCTCGCGGTCGAGCGGCCCCTGGCGGCCCAGGATCAGATAGACCTTCAGCGCCTCATAGAGAATCTCCGGCTGATCGAGATGCGCCTGCAGCTGCGCTTCCAGCCGGGCGAGCAGGCGCGGCAGCAGCAGCGCGTTGAGCGCGCGATCGTAGGCGTCGATGGCGGCGGCGGTCAGCTTGGCGCCCTGGTACAGCCCGAACGTCAACGAGACCGGCGTCGCCTGCTCGCGAGCCGCATAGCCGCCCGGCATGCTGCGCAGCGTCGCCAGCGCCGGCAGCACCGCGCGCAGGTCGGTGTCCTGCGCCCCGCGCCTGGCCAGTTCGGCATACTGCTGCTCGTAGTTGAGCGCCGCCCCGTGCGTGGCGGCGATCACGGTGCGGTTGCCGAACCAGCTCATCGTCCACAATCCAATGAGCACCAGCAGCAGCGCCGCGGCGGCGCTCAGCGCGCCGACATGCACGAGCTGCTGGCGGCGCTCCACCTTCGGGTCGAGGCTGACCAGCCCGGCCTCGCCAAACACCACCTCGCGCATCAGGCGTGCGAGGAAGAAGCTGCGCCCGGCGCCGCTGAACGCGGTGACGGACTGGCGCGGCAGGCCGAACTGCCCGGCCATCGCGCCGAGCAGCCGGTCGATCGGCGTGCCGTCCTGCGTGCCGGAGGTGAAATAGGCGCCACGCAGCAGCGGCCGTGCTTCCAGCCGGCTCGGACGGAACACTTCGTCGAGGAACTCCACGGCCACGTCGCGCAGCGAGGCGAATTGCTGCGGGAAGCTGTAGATCAGCCGCCGCCGCTGCAGGTCGGTCTCCTGCTGCACGCGCGCCAGCATGCGGTCGTTCAGACGCGCCTGCAGCGCGTCGAATTCCGCCGCGAACGCGGCGACCGCGCCGCCCTCGTCCTTGCCCGCGTCGAGCCTGAACGTGGCGCCCCAGACCTGCTCGCGTTCCTCGCGGCCGAGGTCGCCGAAGAATTCCATGAAGCCGGCCAGCAGATCGGCCTTGGTGAAAACGACATAGGCGGGGATGCGCACGCCAAGCTGGTCGTGCAGTTCGCGGATGCGCTTGCGGATGGCCTGTGCGTGCGCGCTGCGCTCCGTCTCGTTCAGGCTGGCGAGGTCGGACAGGCTGATCGCCACCAGCACGCCGTTCAACGGCTGCCGCCGGCGGTGCCGCTTGAGCAGCCTGAGAAAGCCGAGCCAGGCGCTGCTGTCGACCGCGCTGTTGCTGTCCTGCGTGGTATAGCGGCCGGCGGTGTCGATCAGCACCGCCTCGTCGGTGAACCACCAGTCGCAGTTGCGCGTGCCGCCGACGCCGCGCACCGCCTGCGGCCCGCCCTGCCTGGACGGCTGTGTGTCAGCGAGCGGGAACTTCAGCCCGGCATTGACCAGTGCCGTGGTCTTGCCCGCGCCCGGCGGCCCGATGAACATGTACCACGGCAATTGATACAGATACCTGCCGCGCTTGCCGAGCCTGGCGTGCCTGAGCGCGGCGAGCGCCTCCTTCAGCCGCTCCGCCAGCAGCGCCATCTCCTCGGCAGAGGCGGTCGCGTTCGGGTCAACGGCCTGCGCCGCCACGCCTTCGGCGAGAGCCTTGTCGTGCTTCCGGGCGCGCAGCGCGTGGACCAGGTTCTCGATCAGCCAGCCGACCAGGATCACCGCCACCGCGATGCCGCGCCACAGCCCGCTTTCCAGCGGATGCACCGCGCCGATGCCCAGCAAGGGGCCGAAGAACCAGACGACGAGCGCAAGCAACGCCGCGCCGATGAACGTCTTCACCCAGCGGTTGCGGCCAAGGCCGGACAGCACCTTCATGGCAGACTCGCCGCTTTCGTCAGGATGATGTCGGTGCGCCGGTTGGTCTGGCGGCCCTCGGCCGTGGTGTTGGGGGCGATCGGGTCGGTATCGCCCTTGCCGACCGCCTGCACGCGCCGCGGGTCGGACAGGCGGCCGGCCAGCACCTTCGCGACCGCGTCGGCGCGCGCCTGGCTGAGCTGCCAGTTGGACGGGAACTGCACCGTATGGATCGGCTGGTTGTCGGTGTAGCCGTTGACCAGCACGCTGCCTTTCTCGTCCTGCAGCGCGTCGCCGATGCGCCCCAGCAGCGGCAGGTAGCTGCCGTTCAGCGCCGCGGACCCCGACGCGAACATGTTGCGGTTGGTCAGGCGCACCGTGGTCGCCTGTGCATCCTCCATCACCGCGACCAGCCCGGCCTTGATCTCGGGCGCGAGGAAGCTGCGCAGCTTCGGCGCCAACCGGCTCGCCACGGCCATGACCGGCGGCGGCGGGGGCGGCGGCGCCACGACCACGCGCGGCACCGCGATCGCGCCTTTCGGCGGCAGGCCGGTGAGCTCGGCGAAGGCGAGGTCGGAGGCGCCGGCGAGCGAGAAGTTGAACAGCACGTAGATGACGCAGGCGAGGCCGAGCGTTGCGGTCGCCAGGATCCAGATCGGCACGCGGCTGCCGAGCGGCTTGTACGTGGTGTCGATGCCGTGCCAGTGCGGCGACAGCTCGCGCTCGAACTCGCCGCGGCGCTGACGGATGCCGCGATAGACGCCGTCGCGCAGCTCGGCCAGCGCCGCGCCGCCGCGCGGCAGCACGCGGTAGCGCCCTTCGAAGCCGAGCGCGACGCAGAGGTACATCAGTTCCACCACCTCGGCGTGGCGGCCCAGATCCTTCTGCATCTGTTCGAGGATGTCGAAGAAGCGTTCGCCGCCGCTGACCTCGTTGTGGAACACGCTGGTCAGGCTCTGCGCCACCCAGGAACTCGCGGCTCCCCACGGCGTGCTGAGCACCAGGTCGTCGATGGTGGCGCACAGCGCGTAGCGCGCCGCGCGCAGCGACCTGGTGTCCAGGCCGGTCGCCAGCGCGCGCTGCTCGAAGCCGCGGATCGCCTCGATCATGCCGCGCTTCAGCCGTTCCGCGTCGGGCTGGCGGCCGCTGCCGATGCGGATGGCGGCGCCCAGCACCGGGGCTGCGGCGGCGATCAGCGGGTTGATGCCGACCGTCGGCAGCGCCGCCGGCGCGGCGGCGACGGTCGGCGCCGCGGCTGGCGCGGGCGTCGCCGTGCGGCCGCCCGGCCGCGGCCGGATCACCGTCGCTTCCGCGTCCGACGGCTCGGCGAACGGATCGTCGCTCATGCTCTGCTCATGCCCTGATGGCCCAGCATTCCAGTTCCAGGCCCGGCACCTCGCC
>JAJZVE010000419.1 GCA_021845835.1 Pseudomonadota bacterium
CGGGTCCTGCGCTCCTGGGGCGGGATTATGGACATGTCGATGGATGGGTCCCCGATCATCGATCGCACGCCGGTCGACGGGCTCTACCTCAATGCCGGCTGGTGCTACGGCGGTTTCAAGGCGACCCCTGCTTCCGGCTGGTGTTTTGCCCACACCATCGCCCACAACGAGGCGCATGCGATCAATACAGCGATGCGACTCGATCGCTTCGCGACCGGCGCGATCATCGACGAGAAGGGCGCCGGCGCCCAGCCGAACCTGCACTAGGGAGACAGGAATGCGTATCCCCTGTCCGCATTGCGGCGAGCGCGGCAACGAGGAGTTTCTCTATCGCGGCGTGGCCGGCCTGGCTCGCCCGGCAGCAAATGCGCCCGACACTCAATGGCACGACTACGTGTATTTGCGCGACAATCCCTTCGGTAGTCATAGGGAGCTTTGGCAGCACGTGCATGGCTGCCGGCGTTGGCTGGTGGTGACTCGCGACACGCACACACACACAATCGCGGACGTGGCCGATGTTGCCACGCCGGCTCCATGACAAGCCGTCTTTCGCAGGGCGGACTGATCGACCGAACTGTCACGATACCGTTCCGGTTCGACGGCAGGACCTTTAGCGGTCATCCTGGTGACACGCTCGCCTCCGCGCTGCTGGCCAACGACGTGCGGCTCTTCGGTCGTTCCTTCAAGTACCACCGACCGCGCGGCGTGCTGTCGGCGGGTTCGGAGGAGCCAAACGCTCTGGTTGAGTTGCGCGAAGGTGCACGTCGGGAGCCGAACACTCCGGCGACGGTGGTCGAACTTTACCCTGGCCTCGTCGCGGCAAGCCAGAACCGGTACCCATCGCTGCGATTTGACCTGCTGGCCGCAAATAACATCCTTGCGCCGCTGTTCGGCGCCGGGTTCTACTACAAGACCTTCATGTGGCCGGCGTCGTTCTGGGAAAAACTGTACGAGCCCCTGATCCGCCGTGCCGCGGGGCTGGGCCGGCCGGCGACTGGGCCCGATCCAGACAATTACGAACGCGCAACAGTGTTCTGCGACGTGCTGGTGATCGGCGGCGGCGCCGCGGGCCTGACGGCGGCGCGCGAGGCGGGGCGGGCCGGGGCGCGGGTCGTGCTGTGCGACGAGGGGCCGCGCATTGGGGGCTGGTTGCTCTCCGAGCCGGGCCCGGTCGACGACCGCCCAGCCCCGGAGTGGGCCGAGGAAGCCGTGGCGGAAATCCAGACGATGGACGAGGTGCGGGTGATGCCGCGCACCACGGTCCTCGCGACGTTCGATCACGGCTCCTATGTCGCGGTGGAGCGGGTCGCGGACCACAAGCCGGTGCCCGACAGCGGCGAGCCACGCCAGCGCCTGTGGCACATCGTCGCGCGCCGCTCGGTGCTCGCCACCGGTGCCACGGAGCGGCCGCTGGTGTTCGGCGGCAATGACCGGCCTGGCGTGATGCTCTCCAGCGCGGTGCGCACCTATCTCAACCGCTACGCCGTCGCACCGGGGCGGCGCGCGGTGATCGTCACCGCGGGGGAGGACGGCTGGGACCTGCTCGGCGACTGCCTGCGCCTCGGTGTGGAGGTGGCCGCGATCGTCGAGCGCCGCGTCGCGCTGGCGCAGGACCGCCTCGATCTCGCCCGCCGCGCCGGAGCCCTGGTGTTCGCCGGCGGGCACGTCGGCGGAACGGCCGGCGCCATGGGGTTGCGCGCAGTCGATATCGTGGATGTCGCGGGGAAGCGCCATCGCCTCGCCGCTGACCTGCTGGCGATGGCCGGCGGCTGGACGCCGGCCATCGGTCTCGCCTGCCATCTCGGGGCCAAGCCTGAGTGGAGCGAAGACGCCTCCGCCTTCCTGGCCGGTGACGCGCCGCCCGGGATGAGCGTGGCCGGCGGGGCCGCGGGATCGATCGGGCTGGCCCACGCGCTCCAGAGCGGCGCGCGTCGCGGAGCGGAAGCCGCCTCGGCCTGCGGCTTCGCGGCGACAGCGCATCCGGTCACGGCGGCGACGCAGCCGGCCGCGCCGCTTTGGCTCATGCCGGCGAACCGGCGGAAGGCGTTCGTCGATTTCCAGAACGATGTGGCCGCCTCCGACGTGGCACTGGCGCATCGCGAGGGATATCGCTCGGTCGAGCACCTCAAGCGCTACACGACGCTGGGCATGGCGACCGACCAGGGGCGGACGGCAAACGTCAACGGCCTGGCGCTCATGGCCAGCCTCACCGGCCGCGACATCGCGGCCACCGGCACGACGCGGCTGCGCCCGCCCCATACGCCGGTTGCCATCGGTGCGCTCGCCGGGGTGCATCGCGGCCGCGACTATCGCCCGACGCGGCTGCCGCCGGCCCATGGGTGGGCGCGCGAGCAGGGCGCCGTCTTTGTCGAGGCGGGGCCGTGGCTGCGGGCGCAGTATTTCCCGCGGCCAGACGAGACGGACTGGCTGCAATCGGTCACCCGCGAAGTGAGGGCGGTACGAAGCGGCGTGGGGATCTGCGATGTCTCGACGCTGGGGAAGATCGAGCTCGTCGGTAGTGCCGCCGCGACATTCCTCGACCGTATATACGCCAACACGATCGCGACGCTCCCGGTCGGCTGCGTCCGGTATGGCCTGATGCTGCGTGAGGACGGGTTCGTGCTTGACGACGGTACCGTGGCACGGCTGGCGCCGGACCGTTTCGTGATCACTACCACGACCGGCGAGGCGCACGCCGTGCTGAGCCACCTGGAATATTGCCACCAGGTGCTGTGGCCGGAGCTGGATATTCATTTCGTATCAGTGACAGATAGGTGGGCGCAATTCGCCATTGCCGGACCACGGTCGCGCGCGGTTCTGCAGGCGGTGCTGGACCCCGGCATCGACCTCATGAACGCGGCCTTTCCGTTCATGGCGGCGGCGGAGTGCCGCGTCCTCGCGGGGGTGCAGGCGCGCCTGTTCCGGATCTCCTTCTCCGGTGAACTGGCCTACGAACTCGCCGTGCCTGCCGCCGAGGCCAGCCGCGCGGTCCGCGCCCTGGTAGAGGCGGGCGCGAGCGATGGCATTACGCCCTATGGCACGGAGGCGATGTCCGTCATGCGCATCGAGAAAGGCTACGCGGCCGGCGGCGAGATCAACGGTCAGACCACGGCCCGCGATCTCGGCCTGGAGAAAATGCTGGCGAAGCGCAAGGACTATATCGGTCGAGCCCTGGGGCGCCGGCCAGCCTTGCAGGAGGCATCGCGCCCCGTCCTTGTCGGCCTGCGGCCGGTCGATCGGTCGGCGCGGTTGCGCGGTGGCGCACATTTCCTCCCCCTGAGCGCGCCTGCGACACGGGAGTACGACGAAGGTTGGGTCAGTTCGGTGGCGTACTCGCCGACGCTCGGGCACTGGATCGGGCTAGGCTTCCTTGCCAACGGGGCTGAGCGGCACGCCACGCGGGTGAGGGCCTACGATCCTCTGCGCGGTGGGGACACGGAGGTCGAAATCACCCCGCCATGCCAGTTTGATCCCGAGGGAGTGCGCCTACGTGGTTGAGGCAAATGTCGAGGCTCTTGCTTTGCCTGAACTGACGACATTCTCACTTGCATCACGGCAGAGCGAGGAAATGCGCCGGCGCGCGGAACAAGAGCTGGGACTTGCGCTGCCGGAGCCCGGGCGCACCACTGTCGCAGCCGAACTGCGCGCGGTTTGCGTCACGCCGGACCGGTGGTTGATGCTTCGGGAAGGAACGTCTCAATCCCTCGGGGCCCTGCTCGCCGATGCGCTGGGCGACGCCGCGAGTCTGATCGATCTGTCGGGCACTCACGTCGGCGTGCGTGTGCGTGGCGCCGGCGCCCGCGCAGCGCTGGCGAAGTTCCTGCCATTGGACCTGCACCCGCGCGCGATGAAGCCCGGGCACGTAGCGGCCACTCTGGCAGCGCATATGCCGGTGCTGCTCTGGCAGGTCGACGACGCGCCGACCTACGATCTGCTGTGCACACGAAGCCTAGCGGAGAGTTTCCATCGCGCGCTGAATTTGGCCAGCGTGAACCCGGATGCCGGTCCGCGCGTAAGGTAATCGCAGTCGCATTGGTCCGCATGTGAATCGGCGCGCCAATAGGACCCCGTCATTGAACTCGTAATGCACTGAAACCGCTATATGAATCTCCTTCGAAGTGGGGCCTCGATCGGCGCCGATAGGGACCTTGCCTCAAGCGAGTTTCCATTGCGAAATCCGGACGTTGCGCTGACCGGCACGGGGGTCACGGTTGCGTCCCGATTCACACCGTGGCTGTGCTATTTTCTAGCCGACCCCGGAGATTGCCTCGCTAAAACGGCTGGGGCGAAATGCATCGAGCGGCAACGGACTCCTGCCGTCCACGATCAGATCGGCGAGCAGCGACCCGACGATTGTGCTCAGCTGGAAGCCGTGGCCGGAAAAGCCGAACGCGTGCCACATGTTGGGTGCCGTTTGGCTCGGCCCGATCACCGGAATCTGGTCCGGCATGCGTGCCTCAAGCCCCGCCCAGGCCCGCACGATTGTGGCACGACGCATTATCGGGAACAGGATGGAGCAGGTCTCGGCACTTACGCGCAACCGTTCCGCTACGGGATCGGCCGTCTCCTTGGTCAGGTCGGCGATGCCAAGAATGCCGCCACCGATGACCACCGTGCCGGTCGACGTCTGCTTGAAGGAGAGCTGGCGCCCGGTACCGATGACGACGGGATCCACGAAGGCAGGCATGCGGCCAGTCACCATCATTGTCGCCGCAAAATATCCGCGCGGCAACGCTTCGCCCACGAGTGAAGCCGCCTGCCATGCCCAGGCACCGCCGCAGTTGACAAGAATATCGCTGGTGAAGATGCCATTGGTGGTCTGCACGCGCCAGCGCGTGCCATGCTCGAGCCCGGTGACCCGCACGCCCTCCACGAAGTGCACGCCAAGCTCGATCGCGCGCAGTCGGAAAGCCTGGCTGGTGAGGTAGGGCGTGGCTTGGCCGTCGCGACGGGAAACCAGGCCGCCGATGCAATGATCCGCAACGGCGGGGAGCAGGCGACGGAGC
>JAJZVE010000420.1 GCA_021845835.1 Pseudomonadota bacterium
ACCGATCCGCCGGACCGTTGCACCGCCGCAATCCGAGGAGGTGGTGACGAAGCTGGCTGGATACCCGCATACTGTACGATGCATTCAGCATCGTACGCTTCAGCGCCCCACGCCGCTGCATGGGTAGTGACGATGGTCGGGATCAAGATCTCCGGCGGAGATTTTCAGAGGAAGCGCCCGATCAGCACCTGCGGCGGGGAGACCTGATTCCCGTGAAGTGGCCCACCCCCGATAGGGCAACTTGTCCTGAGGAGGATCGCAAGGGGCAGAAGCATCACAAGCCGGAGATGCTTGTTGCCAAGCTCCGGCAGTCAGAGGCTTTGACAGGGCATGGCCGATCGGTCGCCTATGCTGTGCGGCCGATTGGTGCCAGCGAGCCGACTATTTCCGGTGACGGCAGGAGTATGGCGAGTAGAAGGGCGACCGAGCGCGCCGCCCGCAGAAATCCCCGGCGGACAATGCCTTACTTCAGGGAGCATTCCTTTTCATGGAGCAAACACGGCTGTGACGCTGCGCCATTCCGAGCCCGGTAAACGACGCCGGGATTACTGATTTGGCGGCTCCTTTCGCACCCAACGCGGGAAGTGTCGACGGCGCATAGCGGCCAGAGCCAGGACAGCTCCGGCTAAGAGCGTCAGGCTCCCGGGTTCCGGAACCCGGGCGGGCGGCACGATGGGGGTGGCTGGGATGATCGGGAGATTGGGAGTGAAGGAGCTTCTGCCGATGGGTGGGATCGGGGAGAGTGATGTTCCGCTGCCGTCGTCGCCACCCGAGGTGAGGGCGAGGAACCAGGGCGAAGACAGGAACGCTGCGGCCGGCATCGGGGTGCCCAGCGCGTGGGCGACTGGTGCTTGGGTGGCTGGCGCTGGCGCGCTGACAGCGGGAGGGGGCGCCCTAAGAGACAAGACCCGTTCGACGGGATGCGCCGGCAAGGGCGCGGCGCTTCGTAGCGCTGCGGTGGAAGCGACGCAAACGGCAGTGACCACCACATGGGGAAGCTTCAACCAGGTGGCTCGCGTGCCATGCCAGACCCGCCAAGTGCAGGTCCGCCGGTCGAATACCATCATACCCACAACGCGGACGCCCGACGGTCGGTGGTGTAGCGGGGTACGCCGCGGAACGGGAGAGCCGGCAAGGTGGAGAAATGGAGCAACAGCAACCTCGGACACATAATGAGACGATCTCATCGTAATATACACGGCAGTTTGTTCGTAGGCAAGAAAAACGACTCTTTGTGAATCGGCGCCCAGATGGGACATCACCGCTCTCGTGGTGCAATACCCTGAATTAGCGTAGAAAATGGACAAGACAGGGAGATGGCCTACGTCGAGCTGGATCTCCCCAACCCGAAGAGACAATAATTATTAAGATAAACAACTCTTTATAAGACTTTTGATCCTAATTGGGCGCCGACCCACAGCAGGGCCTCCCGGAGCGAACTTGCGAGGCCCGCGCCCCCCCCCGGCACAGCGCATAAAAACCCGCCTTCCTTGGCGTTCCAACTAGCCCGGATAATTCACGATGGCGCGGCGCAGGGTTTCGTGGCCTGAGGGCGGCTCAACGGGAAGTTGTGGTGGCACGGGTCGCCGTCGGTCCGTTTTTTACGGTCCGTTGGGCAGGCTCCGGCAGCTGGTCGGCGTTGGGGTTGATCGGCTGTGAGTCGAGGGGGCAATCCGCCCCGTCGTTCAGAGGCTGAGGCGGGGCATGCGCGTCAGCAGCAGCGTGAAGATCGCCTGATCCGGCATTGCCCTCGGCAGGTGCAGGCGAACCTGCGTCTTCAGCACTTCGATGCGCACCGCGAGCTTGATCAGACGCAGCCGCAATGTATCGAACTGCGCAACCCGCCAGCGCGAGCGGCGCGGCATCAGCGTGCGCAGGCTCCACATCAACCAATAGGCGCCAACATGCAGAAACAGGCGCATCTGGTTGGCCCCCGCGCGCGAGCATGAGGTGCGATCGGCCGCCAGATGCGTCTTCCACGCCTTGATGTGGTTTTCGGCCTGTCCACGCGCACAGTAGATGTCCTGGTAGATCGTCCGGCCCGACAGGCTGACGAGGCTGGTGACGACAAACCGCGTGTCGGTTCCCTGCGGCCCCGCCTCCACGCGAGCGATGATGCGCTCGACGCGGTCCCAGCTTCCCGCTCCGTCGTAGAATTCCTTGAACCGGCGCAGCTTGCTGCCGTCCGCATGGGTGGCAGCACGCGCCGCGGTGCTCTCCTCCAGCTTGAGAACATGCTTGCGCAACGTCGCGGTGGGCGCCACACCGAGCGTGTAGTCCAGTCGTCTGGCGCGGCAGAAGCGAAGCACCTCGGGGGTGCAATAATGGCTGTCAGCGCGCAGCATGATCTCCACCCGCGGCCAGTTGCCACGGAGCGCGGTGATCAGACGCTGCAGCCAGCGCACGATCTGGCGGCCGGTCGGCCGACTGGCCGGGCGCAGCACCGCGGCGATCATGCGGCCTGCGTCATCGAACACCACGATCGGCTGGAAGCCATACTCATCATAATGCGCATTGAACAGGCGCAGCTGCTGGCCGCCATGCACGGTGTCGAAGGTGTCGTCGATGTCGAGCGTGATGCGACGCGGCACCTGGCGGAAGCTCTGGCAATAGTGATCGACCATAGCCCGGCCCATGCGCAGCAGGGCGCGGGCATCGGGCAGGTTTTCCAGGCGCGAGATGGTCGGCTGCGAGCACAGATCTGCATCATCGGGCAGGCGGCCCATCGCCAGCTTGAACATCGGATCGCCGCGCAGGCGGTCGGCGTCGTTGCCATCCTCGTAGCCCGCCGCAATCATCAGCATCCGGGTGCGGATGATCTCGTCCCGTTGGTGCCTGACCCGCGCAGGCGCACGCGGGTCGTCGATGCAGGCCGCCAGCCGTGACGCGATAGCAAGTCGCTGCTCGACCTCGCGCAGCACCAGAAGCCCGCCGTCGGAGGACATGCTGGCGCCGTCGAAACGCGCCACGATGGCCTTGCCGCAGACCGGTGACAGACCGGGCAGCGTGGGGGTAGATTCAACTCTGACGGGCATGCGCTTCCGGGGTCCGATGGGATTGGCTTCAACACCCGAATCCTACATCGAGTCAGTGGCTTGTCCCATGCCCGTCAACCCCTCATGAATTATCCGGGCTAGGGCCTGTCGTCATTTAGGGGATTCCCAGGGCGGGAAGCGCGTGATTCCTAGGGGGTCAACCGATTCGGAGGTTGACCCGTGCGCCGCTACGCCCTTCGTGACGATCAATGGGACCGCATCCGTGATCTGCTGCCGGGGCGGGAAGGCCATGTCGGGGTTACGGCGGCGGACAACCGCCTGTTCGTCGAGGCGGTTCTCTACCGCTACCGTGCTGGGATCCCCTGGCGAGACCTGCCGGAGCGGTTCGGTGACTGGAAGAATGTGCATCGGCGGTTCAGTCGCTGGGCCAAATCGGGGATCTGGGAGCGGGTATTTCGGCATCTCGCGGGGGGCGCCGACAACGAATACGCGATGCTCGACAGCACCATCGTGCGCGCCCACCAGCACAGCGCCGGCGCTCAAAAAAAGCCGGTGACGACCAGGCGATCGGGCGCTCGCGCGGAGGATTGAGCACCAAGATCCACGCCCTGGTCGATGCTCTCGGTAATCCGGTCGGCCTGTTTCTGACCGGCGGGCAAGCCCACGATCTGCTCGGCGCCGATCACCTGCTGACATCCATGCAGGCTGGGACCCTGATCGCCGACAAGGCATACGACTGTTGATCGGCACGGAACTGGGCCCCCTCTCGATGGCCGGACATCACATTGATTTCGTGCGGTAGATTCGTTCTGGGAGGGGCCCGATCGGCGCCGATCCAAATCCCGACGGATAGTCGGTTATTTCAACGATTCCATGGCCTTATTGCCGATAGGCCGCGGGGTCCCGTTTTGGGGATACAGCGGCGGCCTGTAAGTATTCTGCAAGGGCTCTACCACGTAGATTACCTGATGAGCGACGACCTAAAGCAGTCTCTCGACTCGGATCCGGTGCTACTTCGGGAGCCATTTGTGCCCCCGGCCCTCCCTGATCGCCGACGGCGCGAACGGCCGGCACATGTCAGCGAGAGCCTAATCCCATTACTCCGGTTCCGACCCTCGCCCGAACAGGTCGAAACGGAGCAGGATGGCCCGGCGGCAAGCGGAGATGCCGAAGAAGATGATAACCTTCAGGTCGCGCGTGGCATCGCGTTTGGTCTAACGGTGTCCGGCATTTTCTGGGTAGCTCTCTGGGCGCTTCTGATCCGATTCTGGTGATCTCGGTCGGGCGCTCTGCGGAATCCGAGCCAAGGCGGACAGTGATTCCGACGCAAGGCGGACACTGATTCCGAGGGAAGCCGGACAGTGATTCCGATTGATCCCGGACAGCCCTGAGGCGGGGCATCCTGGGCCGACGCCGGCGATCCGATGACCGGTAGCGTGGTCCTCCGAGCAGGAGGGACACGATGCCAGCCGAGAGATTGTCGATGAGGAAAGTACGAGAGGTTCTGCGACTGCGGCACGCGAGCGGGGCGAGCGTGCGGATGATCGCGCGCTCGGTTGGTGTCGGGCACACGACGGTCGCGGAATACCTGCGGCGTGCGGCGGTGCTTGGGATCACCTGGCCGGTGCCGGCGGCGCTCGACGACGCGGCGCTGGAGCGGCGGTTGTTCGCTCCCGCGGGCTTCCACCCGGTGCCGCCGCGGGCGATGCCGGACTGGAACCACGTGCACGCCGAGCTGCGCCGCCGCGGCGTGACGCTGCTGCTGCTATGGGAGGAATACCGGGCCGAGGAGCCGGACGGCTACGGCTACAGCCGGTTCTGTGACCTCTACATCGACTGGCGGCGCGGCATCAGCGCGACGATGCGCCAGACCCATGTCGCCGGCGAGAAGCTGTTCGTCGACTACGCCGGCGACACGGTGCCGGTATTCGACGGGGCAAGCGGAGAGGAGCGGCCGGCGCATGTGTTCGTCGCCGTGCTCGGCGCCTCGAACTAC
>JAJZVE010000421.1:0-4033 GCA_021845835.1 Pseudomonadota bacterium
CGGTAGCCGTGCGAACGGGCCGTGCCAGCGCAGCAGCCGCAAGGCATTGATCGTCACCAGCACCGTGGCGCCGGTGTCGGCGAGGATGGCCATCCACAGCCCGGTGACACCGAGCATGGTCGTGACAAGAAGCACCAGCTTCAGCCCCACCGCGATTGCCACGTTCTGCTTCACGTTCGCCAGCGTGGCCCGTGAGAGCGCGATCAGGTCCGCGACCCCCGAGGGACGCTCGTGCAGCAGCGCCGCGTCCGCAGTCTTCAGCGCCACCGCCGTGCCGCCACCCATGGTGTGAAAACGCGTCCAACCGTGACCCCACCCCGAAGTGGTTCACCGCATTGATATTATTCGGTAACCGTGGGATGCAGAGGGGTCACGTTTCGCACGAAGCGTGACCCCGCAGAAGAGCAGAATTCACGCTTATATTCAATAGCATGCGCCTGTTCTGGGTAGGGTTCACGGTTGGACGCGTTTTCATATTCAGCAAAAACCCGTCGATCGCCCGCGACGCACCCCGCTCCTTCGTCTCTCCTGTCGTCGAATCGACCTCGTCGGCGTAACGGCGCTATGTCTTTGCCGTCTCGAACAGCCGAATGCTCTCCTTCGCTGCCGCGCGTTCTTCCCAGAATGCCATTCCTTTCCCTCGCTTTCTTTTATTTGAAGAGCTGTTCGATGTCTGCCATCGGCCGGAAGAGTTTCATCGGCTGATCGGGAAACGGTAAAAAGCTCTCGCGTTCATAGAACCGGCGGGCGTTGTCGTCTTTGGCATCGACGATCACGGCAAAGGACGCTATCTCGCTGCCCACCGATCGGAACAGCGCGTCGGCCAGCAGGAAACGCCCGTACCCCTTGCCCTGATGCCGCCGATCGACGGCGAGGCGGCCGAGCAGGGTCGCCGGCACGAGGGGGTATCGCGGCAGCTTCCGAGTGGCCTGCGCCGGCAACTCCGCGAGATTCACGCTCGTCGCCGACAAGGTATAGTACCCTCCAATAGCGCCGTCCGCCAGCATCAGCACGAACGGGGCCGCCAGGTTCTTCCGAGCATCCTGCCCGGCCTGGACCCGGAAATATCGGTCGAGCGGCTCTACGCCGCTCGCGAACGCGGACCGATCATGCCGGGCCCCGAGTACCTCGACCCGCAGGGCTTCCTCGGCATCCCGCGCCACCCGTTAGACACCGGTCACTTGGCGATAGCGGCGCACCGTGTCGCGCAGCCGATCGTTCGCCGGCTGTGGGTTCAGCAGAGCCTCGACGAAAGCCTCACTGTCGCGGACCGACAGATTGAGACGCTGATGCTCTTCGATCGCCCGCCGCGCCGCCTCCTGAACACTAGACAGCACGAAATCGGTCACCGTCCGGCCCTGCAGGGCGGCGGCGCGTTCGACGAGGCTTTTCTGATCGGCCGTGACCCGCGTCTCCAGACGCTCGCCACGAACCCGACCGCGCGATGACTGTATTGCGGGTTCGGCCATGGTCATTCTCCTCGATCCACATGTACGGCCAATGGCCGGGAAAGTCAAGAAGGGGGCCACGTGCCCTCTATGGGAACACATCAACCTCACCGGCATCTATGACTGGATACGCGAGCCCCAGCCCGAGGGCACATTCCGGTCGCTCCGGATCGCCAGGGAGAAGTTCATGGCCGCCGCCTGATCTACGATAGTCATGCGTTTCGGCTATGTTCTCCGGTGTCGTACAGCTACGCACAGTTCTTGTCGCGACCTCCGCCTGGCGGGAAGGGGATGCCGATGTCCTCACCCGAGGGGAGGTTCCGCCGCGCGGTACGGAGAAAAAAAGGCAGCCGCGGTCGGGCGGCTTCCCATGATCGGAATCTGATCGGAGAGCGCTACCGCTGGCGCCTGGCACGCGGCAAGGGTGCGTCGCGCGCTGCGCTCCCGTGCTGCGCACGCCCTTGCCACGCGCCGGCTTCGCGGTCCCCGGGGGATACGGCCCGAGCAGAAGGAGAGGGGAGGGCATGGCGCCTTCCCATCCATGCCCGGCCGATCCCGAGAGGAGGGCGAGCAATGCACGGACAGAATGAGGAGAACCAAGGGCTGAAGGCCCGCGTGAGTTGCGCGGCGCTGCTGGAATGGTTGCCGCCGGTCTGGCGCCTCGACCGCGCCGAGAGCACGAGCCGCAGCCGCAAATACCGGCGCGGGCCGGGTGAAATCCTGATCGTCAACCATAATGGTCGCGGCTGGTGGGATCCCTTGAGCGAGGCCAAGGGCGATGTTTTCACCCTCGTCCAATACCTCGACCCGAGCCTGACCTTTGCCGGGGCGTGCCGTGTGCTCCGCGGCGTTGCCGGCATCGCGCCCGTCTCCTCCGCGGCGCTCGGCGCCCGGCGAAGAACCGAGCCGGATGTCCCGGTCGAACAACGCTGGGAGCGGCGCCCGCTTCTGTCACATGGCTCTGCTTCCTGGCGCTACCTTGCCGGGCAGCGTTGCTTGCCGGCGCGCATCCTGATCGCCGCGCGCATCACCGATGCCGTCCGCGAAGGGCCGCGCGGCAGCGCCTGGTTCGCGCACCGGGACAGCGGCGGGCGCCTGACCGGCATCGAGATGCGCGGCCCCACCTGGCGCGGCTTCTCGGCCGGCGGCGGCAAAACGTTGTTCCGTCTGCCCGGCGGCTCTGGTCACCTCTCCCGCGTCGCGGTGTGCGAAGCGGCGATCGACGCATTGAGCCTGGCGGCGATCGAGGATGTGCGCCGCGACACGCTCTATGCCGCGACCGCCGGCGGCATGGGGCCGACGACCCTCGTCACGCTGCGACAGGTTTTGCACGAACTGTCGGCCGACCCGGCCGGCATCCTGATCGCCGCCACCGACGCCGACCTCGCCGGACGTCGCCTCGCCGGACGCTTGCGGGGCCTGGCGATGGAAGCCGGAGTGCGGTTCGAAACAATCCTGCCGCCGGGCGGGCTGAACGACTGGAACGACGCCCTGCGCGCGCTGACGGCGGGGCCGTAGCGCGGATTGGAATCGGGAGTCGTGGCGGAGAAGGAAACCGAAAATGGAATGAGAACGACTACCGCATCGCCGTCCGTCCGCCGCAAGGGTGCGTCGCGCTGCGCGCTCCCGTGCCGCGCACGCCCTTGCCCCGGCCAGCCGGGATGCGGGGCGGGAGGGGTGTTCCACAAACCCATAACGGAAGGACACCCCGATGAACGGAGCAATCACCAGCGCGGGAACGGAAAACCGTGGCGGCAAAAGCAACCGCGCGCCGCGCGATCACTACCAGGAGGTCACCGACCGCATCATCGCGGCCCTCAAGGCTGGTACACCGCCCTGGCGCAAGCCATGGGATCCCGAGAAGGCCGACGGCCCGGCGATGCCGTGCAACGCGGCCACCGGTCAACGCTATCGCGGCATCAACGTGCTGACGCTCGGGATGTCGGCGCTGGCCTTCAGCAGCGGCGATCCCCGCTGGGCAACCTACAAGCAGGCCGCGACACACGGCTGGCAGATTCGCAAGGGCGAGCGCGGCACCACCGGGTATTTCTTCAAGCGGCTTGCGGTGCGCGACGAGTCCCGGTCCGAGGACGATGCTGACGCGGTCAAGCGCATTCCCCTCTTGCGCACCTTTATCGTGTTCCACGCCAGCCAGATCGACGGCATTCCGGACTACATCCCGCCGACGATCGCGGAAGCGCCGTGGCGCGCGCCGGAGGCGGCCGAGATCATCGTGGCCAACAGCGGTGTTCCGGTGCGCATCGGCGGCGACCGCGCATTCTACGCGCCCGATACCGACCACATCCAGATGCCGCCGCGCCACGCGTTCCACACGGCCGTGGGCTGGGCTAGCACGGTCCTGCACGAGCTGGCCCACGCCAGCGGGGCTCCGTCGCGGCTCAACCGTGACCTGCGCAACCGGTTCGGCTCGCCTGACCATTCGAGGGAAGAATTGCGGGCGGAAATCGCCCAGGTAATGGTATGCGCCGAGCTCGGAATTGCTGTCGCCGACAGCGAGTTTTCCAACAACGCCGCCTATGTCGCGTCCTGGCTGGAGAGGCTGCGCGCCGACCGCAAGGAAATCT
>JAJZVE010000421.1:4043-4990 GCA_021845835.1 Pseudomonadota bacterium
ACGCGCAGCGCATCGCCGATTACCTGCTCGCCTTCCATCCCGATTACGCGAACCGTCAGGCGGCATCGCCCGAGAGCGACACCGGAGACACCCCGGAACCGATGCTGGCCGCCACATAGCGCCGCGTCCCGACAACCCATGCAAGCCTCCAGCCCGGCCGCTTCCCGGCGGCCGAGGCGGTGCGGCTGCGCGCGCCACCGACCCAGGAGAAGACCACCATGCCGACCGACACCAGCGGATTCACCCACAGCCTGTTTGACAACACGACATTGTGCTGGACCCAGCACACGCCGGCAATCGCCGCGGATGCGTACGACGATGCCAACACCGAGGCGGACGATGACACGCCTTCGCCTGCCGCCGACCCGGCTCCACGCGGCGGCAATTTTCAACTCGCCGCCGATCGGGGGCTGGCGCCGGGCTGGCCGGCGCGGGCGCGCGACAACATCGCCGCGATCACCCTGTCAAAGACACTGGAGCGGTCGGGCCGCGCGCCGACACCCGAGGAGCAGGCGCGGCTGCTGCGCTTCATCGGCTTCGGCGCGACGGAACTGGCGCAGAGCTGCTTCCGCCGCCCCGGCGAGGAAGATTTCCGCCCCGGCTGGCAGGAGATCGGTGCGGCGCTCGAAGCCGCCGTCACGACGGGGGAATACGCGGCCCTGCAGCGCGCGACGCAATATGCCCACTACACGCCGGAGACGATCATCCGCGCGCTCTGGGGCGCCGCGCGGCGGCTGGGGTTCACCGGCGGCCGCGTGCTGGAGCCCGGCATGGGCACCGGCCTGTTCTTCGCCCTGCTGCCTCCCGCGCTGCGCGAGGCCTGCCATCTTACCGGCATCGAATACGACCCGGTCACCGCCCGCATCGCGCGCCTCGTGCATCCCGAGGCGCGGGTGCGGTGCGAGGACTACACGCGCAGCCCGCTCGCCGGTGGCTTCGATCTGGCG
>JAJZVE010000422.1 GCA_021845835.1 Pseudomonadota bacterium
GTCGTTCTTGTCCGCCATCTTCGCCTTCGGCTTGCCGAGCATCAGGTAGTAGTCCTTGATGACCTGATGGTCCTCCGGCCGGATCCGCTCGCGGCCGGTGGGACCGTCATATTCCATGCCCTCCATAGCCTTGATGATGGCAGGCACGTCGGTGCTGTTGGCTTTGTTCATGCCCTCGATCAGCATCTGCGCGACCGCGTAGCCGCAGGCCTGCAAATAGTTCGGCACGTCGCCGGTGTGCTTGCGCACCACCTCGAACACGCGGCGGTTGCCGGGCGAGTCGACCTCATGCCAGTAGTTGCAGCCGAAATACACGCCGTCGCAGATGTCCGGTCCCCAGGCCTGGTACTGGTCCAGCCCGGTGGACCAGATCACCAGGATCTTGGTGTTGCGCTTCATGCCGAAGCTGACCGCCTGGCGCAGCACGTCCAGCGTCTGGTTGCCGAAATTGCAGATCGCCAGCACGTCCGGGTTGGCCGCGATGGCGGCGGTGATGTAGCCCGAGTACTCGCGTTCCGACAGCGAGTGGTAGCTGTTGCCGACGTGCTCGATGCCCTTTTCCTTGAAGATGTTCTTGCAGTTGGTAAGCAGGCTGTCGCCGAACACGTACTGGCCGGTGATGGTGTACCAGCGCTTCGCGCCGGGGAATTTCTCCAGCAGCGGGCGCACGGTCGCGTTGACCGCGCTGTAGGAGGCGACCGGCCAGCGGAAGCTGGCGCGGTTGCAGTCCTTGCCCGTCACCTCGTCGGCGCCGGCCTGGTTCACATAGACGCCGTGGCGCGCATAGACTTCCTTCTGCACCGCAAGCGCGATCGCGGAGTTGGTGCAGCCGATGATGTGTGCGATGTTGCGCTGTGTCATCGCGTCCTGCACCTTGCGCACCGCCTCGCCGGCATCGCCGCGGTCGTCGAGCAGCACGTAGTTCAGCTTATGGCCGGCGGCGGTGCCGTAGGATTCGAAGGCGTATTGGCTGCCCTTGTCGAGCAGCGCGCCGACATTGGCGAAAGTGCCGGAGAGCGAATAGACCGCCCCCACGTCCAGCGCACTGTCGGCGCGTGCCGTGCGCAGCAGCGCCGGCGCCGCCAGCGCAAACGAGGACGCGGCCGTTCCCAGAACCAGCGATCTGCGTCGCAGCATCGCACTACCCTCCCGTCTGCATGTGCCAGGTTTCGCGCGCCTCTGCGGCGCGTGCGCGTTTGTCGAGCCACCAGCCCCACGCCGGCGGCCAGGCGGCGAAGCCGGGATCGGCGCCCAGCGCCTGCGCCGCGTGCAGCGGCCAGTGCGGGTTGAACAGCGCCTCCCGCCCGATCGCCACCAGGTCGCAGCGGCCGTCACGGATCGCGGCGTCGGCGAAATGCGGCGTCGTGATCAGCCCCACCGCCATCGTCGGCACGCCCGCCTCGGCGCGGATGCGCTCGGCGTACGGCACCTGATAGCCCTCCGGCCGCCGCAGCATGCGCGTGGTGGTGCGCTCCCCGAGACCGCCGGAGGAGCAGTCGATCAGGTCCACCCCGGCGCGCGCCAGCAGCCCGGCAAGCGCCACGCTGTCCGCCAGCGTCCAGCCGCCGTCCTGGTCATCGACGCAGGACAGGCGAAAGGCGAGCGGCCGGTCGGCGGGCCAGGCGGCGCGCACCGCCTCGGCCACCGCCAGCGCGAAGCGGCTGCGGCCGGCGAAGTCGCCGCCCCAGCCGTCCTCGCGCCGGTTCGACAGCGGGGAGAGGAAGCTGTGGATCAGGTAGCCGTGCGCGCCATGCACCTCCAGCCAGCGGAAGCCGGCGCGCGCGGCGCGGGCGGCGGCGGCGTGGAAGGCGTCGATGACGCGGCGGATGCCGTCCGCATCCAGCGCCGCCGGCACGTGCCAGCCGGGATTGGCCGGCTCCGCCGCAGGGGCCAGCGTGGTCCAGGGCGGCTCCCCGCGCGCGGCGCTGGCGGCGTCCAGCGGCGCGTAGCCGTCCCAGGGGCGGGACACGCTGCCCTTGCGCCCGGCATGGATCAACTGCGTCGCCGGCACCGCGCCGAAGCGCGCAATTTCCGCGGCGATAGCGGCCATCGCGTCGGCCTGCGCGTCGTTCCACAGGCCCAGGTCGTGCCAGGTCACGCGCCCCTCCGGCGCGACGGCGAGGGCTTCCGTCACCACCAGCCCGGCGCCGCCGATCGCGAGGCGGCCGTAATGCTGGTGGTGCCAGTCCCCGGGCAGACCGTCGGCGCCCGCCATGTACTGCTGCATCGGCGAGATCGCGATGCGGTTCCTGAGCCGCGTGCCGCGCAGCGCGAAGGCGCTGAACAGCCCGCCGCCACTCATGCCGCCAGCCCCAGCCGGTCGCGTGCCCAGGCCCAGCCGATGCCCAGCGCGATCGCCGGGCGGCGCAGTGCGTGCCAGGGGATCGGCGCCAGCGGCGTGACCGGCAGCGGTGGCCGCTCCGCCCGGTGCAGCAGCGCCGCGAGCCACTGGCCCATCAGCGTCGCCATGGCGACGCCGCGGCCGTTGTAGCCGACGCCGACCAGCAATCCGGGGGCGGGTTCATGCAGATGCGGCATGCCGTCCAGCGTCATCGCCACCTGCCCGGACCAGCGGAACGCGGCCGGCACCTGCGCCGTGTCGGGGAAGATGCGGTGCATCGCGCTGACCAGCGCCGCCGTGAACGCCGCCCGCTCGCCGTCGCCGACCGCGCCGCGGCCGCCGAACAGCAGCCGTCCGTCCGGCGAGCAGCGGAAATAGAAGGCGAGCCGCCGCGTCTCCGAGGCGCACAGCCCGTCCGGCATGATGCGGCCGAGCAGCGGCGGCGGCAGCGGTTCGGTGGCGACCAGCGCGCTCTGCACGGTCAGCAGCGTCTGCGCGAGGCCGGGGACCAGACCGTCGGTGTAGCCGTCGGTGCCGACGATGACGGCGCCGGCCTTCACCGATCCGATCGGCGTGGCCAGCCGCCAGCCGTCCGGCTCGCGCAGCAGACGGGTCACGCGCGTCGGCGCGAACAGCGCCGCCCCGCATCGCTGCGCCGCGCGCGCGAGGCCGCGGGCGTAGGCGAGCGGCTGCACGGTGCCGGCGCGCCGATCGAGCCAGCCGCCGTGATAGCCGACGGCGCCGGTCCGCGCGGCGAGTGTTGCGGCGTCCAGCAGCTCGACCGGCGCCCCCAGGGCCTGCCATTCCCGCGCCCGCTGCTGCACCCGCGCCAGCGCCGGCAGCGCGTGCGCCGCCTGGATCCAGCCGCCGCGCTGCGCGTCGCAGGCGATGCCGTGCCGCTCGATCAGCCCGAATACCAGGTCCGCGTTGCGCCCGACCGCGTCGGCGAGGGCGCTTCCCTGTGCCTCGCCCAGCATCGCGCGCAGTTCCGAGGGATCATGCTTCAGCCCCGGGATCACCTGGCCGCCGTTGCGGCCCGATCCGCCCCAGCCGATCTCCTGCGCCTCCAGCAGCGCGACCGAGGCGCCTGCTTCGGCCAGGGCGAGGGCCGCCGCGCAGCCCGTGATGCCGCCGCCCAGCACCGCCACGTCGGCGCGCCGCTCGCCGGTGAGCACCCCCGCCGTCACCGGCGCCTCGCGCGCCGTCGCCGCCCATAGCGAACGCGCGAAGCTGACGGCGGAGGAGGATCCCATCGGCGCTATTCCGCGGCGGCGCGGCGCGCCAGCCAGCGATCGGCCCGCGCGGGAGAGATCAGTCCGTCGGCCAGGTCGTTGCGAACACGATCCGCCGGCCGCTGCTCCGCACGGCCGTAGCCGCCGCCGCCGCCGACCGCGAGGGTGAGGATGTCGCCGCGGCGCAGTTCCACGGCGTCCTTCGACTTCACGTGCATCCGCTGGCCGCCGCGCAGGATTTCGCAGAAGCCGGTGGTGCCCGGCTCGCCACCGAACAGGCCTTCCGGTGCGCGGCGGAAGCGGTCGCTGTAGAGCGACAGCGTCACATTGTCCGCCAGCACCTCGTAGCGGCGCAGGAACCCCAGGCCGCCGCGCGTCGCGCCGGCGCCGCAGCTATCCGGGCGCAGGCTGTATTCCAGCACGCGGAAGAAGGGGAAATCCTGGTCCAGCGCCTCGATCGGCGTGTTGGAGCAGTTGGACAGCGGACTGTCCACCGCGTCGCAGCCGTCGGCGTCCGCCGCGGCGCCCGATCCGCCGCCGAAAATCTCCAGATAGACCGACCAGCCGGTGTCGCCGAGATGCGACAGCACGCCGACCGTGGTGGTGTCGAAGCCGCAGGCGATCACCTTTTCCGGCACCGCCTGCGCCAGCGCCTTCATGGTGGCGTTCCAGGCGCGGAAGCAGGCTTCCATGCGGGCGCGCACCGGCGCGGGATGGTGCGGGTTGAGCAGCGACCCGGCCGGCGCGGAAATGCCGATCGGCCGCGCCGCGCCGGCGTTGAACGGGATGTCCGGACTGGTCAGCACCGCCTTGATGCACGACAGCGCGGCGGAGATCGTGGAGGCGAGGGGCGCATTCAGGTTGCGCTGCACCTGCGGCGCGGTGCCGGCGAAATCGACCGTGACCGAATCGCCCTGCACGGTGACGGTGGCGCGCACCGGCAGCGGCGCCTCGCTGATGCCGTCGTCGTCCACGGCGTCCTCGCCATGATAGACGCCGTCCGGCACGCCGCGGATGGCGGCGCGCATGCGCGCCTCGGAGTAGTCCTGCAGCGCCGCCATCACGGCGCGCACCATCTCCGCGCCGTAGCGCGCGGCGAGTTCCCTGACGCGCGCGGCGCCGATCGCGTTCGCCGCCATCTGCGCGTCGAAGTCGCCCATCGTCTGATGCGGCACGCGCACGTTGGCGCGCAGCAGCCGCTCGAACCCGCCGCCGTGCCAGTCCCGCCGCATGTTGAATTTCAGCGGCGGCAGGATGAGTCCCTCGGCGTACACGTCGCTCGCCGCGGTGTTCAGGCCCGGACTGCCGCCGCCGAGATCGAGATGGTGCGCGACCGAGGCCGAGAAGCCGATCAGCCCGCCGGCGAAGAAGATCGGGTGGAAGATGAACACGTCCTGCAGGTGCTGGCCGCCGGAAT
>JAJZVE010000423.1 GCA_021845835.1 Pseudomonadota bacterium
CCGGCGGAGCCGATCGCGTACCCCTTCGTCACCGCCTTGGTGGTGTTGCCGACCGCGTCCAGCGCGTCGGTGATCTTGCGCACGTCGCCGGGCAGTTCCGCCATCTCGGCGATGCCGCCGGCATTGTCGGTGACGGGACCGTAGGCGTCCAGCGCCACGATCATGCCGGCGAGCGACAGCATCGTGGTCGCCGCGACGGCGATGCCGAACAGTCCGGCGGAGAGGTAGGACAGCACGATGCCGAAGCAGATCACCAGCACCGGCAGCGCCGTCGACTCCATCGAGATGGCGAGACCCTGGATCACGTTGGTGCCGTGCCCGGTCGTGGAAGCCTGGGCGATGCTGCGCACCGGACGGAATTCGGTGGAGGTGTAGTATTCGGTGATCCACACGATCAGCCCGGTGACGGCCAGCCCGATCAGCGCGCAGACGAACAGCGAAAGGCCGGTGACGCTGGTCGCCTCGGCGCCGCTGCCGACCGGGATCGGGGTGGAGAACCCGGTGATGATGGCGATCACGATCGCGATCGCGACGACGGACAGCGCGCCGGTGACGATCAGCCCGCGGTACAGCGCGCCCATGATGTTGTTGCTGGCGCCGAGCTTGACGAAATACGTGCCGATCACGGAGGTGAGGATGCACACCCCGCCGATGCCGAGCGGCAGCATCATCATCCGGTCGGCCACGGCGCCGGTGAAGAACAGGCTGGCCAGCAGCATGGTGGCGACGATGGTGACGGCATAGGTCTCGAACAGGTCGGCGGCCATGCCGGCGCAGTCGCCGACGTTGTCGCCCACGTTGTCGGCGATCACGGCGGGGTTGCGGGGGTCGTCTTCGGGGATGCCGGCCTCGACCTTGCCGACCAGGTCGGCGCCCACGTCCGCACCCTTGGTGAAGATGCCGCCGCCGAGCCGCGCGAAGATGGAGATCAGCGAGGCGCCGAACGACAGCGCCACCATCGCCTCCATGACCGTGCGCAGGTTGGTCGGGTATTCCGAGCGCAGGATCCAGTAATAGGCGGTGACGCCGATCAGCCCGAGACCGACCACCAGCATGCCGGTGATGGCGCCGGACCTGAAGGCGATGCCGAGACCGGCCGCGAGGCCCTGGCGCGCCGCCTGCGCGGTGCGGACATTGGCGCGCACGGAGACGTTCATGCCGACATAGCCGGCCGCCGCCGACAGCACCGCGCCGATGACGAAGCCGATGCCGACATGCAGGCCAAGCAGCACGGAGAGCACGATGAAGATGACGACGCCGACGATGCCGATGGTCGTATATTGCCGATTGAGGTAGGCACGCGCGCCGACCTGCACGGCGGCGGAAATTTCCTGCATTCGCGCGCTGCCGGCGTCGGCGGCGAGCACCTGGCGGGCGGTGACGACCCCGTAGAGCAGGGCGATCACGCCGCAGGCGAGGATGGCTATCAAAGCCGAGGACATCCAGACCACTCCCGAAATGAATCAGCCTCCCGGCGCAGACGCTCCCCCCGAACGACGGGCGTTCGGTCGGGGACGCTGCCGCTTGTCTTGGCGGCGGAAGATGGCAGAAGGTTCATGGGCAGGCAACCGACCGGAGGCGGACAGAATCGCTGCGCCAGGGCGATTTTTGCCGGCCTTCGCCGGCGTTTCGATCGCCGCCCGGCACCTCGCGCGGCCGTCCGGCTCAATTCCTGCTTTCCCGGCGCGCGCGACCCGCGCGCGGCCGCCACGGTGCTGCGGGCCGCCACCATGTTGCCGGCGGGCCACGCCCGGCAGGGAACCGCGGCGCTGACGCAGCGGCGGCGTCAGTCGTGACGATGCGCCGCGCCGCCGTCGATGGTGACGACGGTGCCGCTGATATAGGCAGCCCGCTCCGAGGCCAGGAAGGCGATCAGCTCCGCCACTTCCCTCGGTTCGCACATGCGGCCGAACGGCAGCGCCCTGACCTGCGGCAGCTCGCGCCAGCGCTCCGCGTCGCCGAACGCGGCTTCGCTCCATCGGCGCACCAGCATCAGCCCGCGTTCGGTCGCGGTCAGGCCCGGATTGACGCCGACGACGCGCACGCCGACCCGCGGCGCGACGCTGCCGAGCGCACGGGTGAACGCCATCAGCCCGGCATTGCCGGTGCTGCCGACGATGTAGTCCGCGTTCAGCCGCTCGCCGGCCGCGCCGATGACGTTGATGATGACGCCGCGCCCGCGCGCGGCCATCCCGGCATGGACGCCGCGGGCGAGATTGATGAAGCCGAACACCTTGAGATCCCACGCGGCGCGCCAACTGGCGTCGTCGATGCTCGCCAGTGTTCCGGGCGGATTGGCGCCGGCGTTGTTCACCAGGATATCGACATCCGGGCAGGACGCCACCAGCGCCTGCTGCGCCGCCGTCTGCGACAGGTCGCAGGGGCGCACGTCCACGGCGATGCCCGGATGGGCAGCCCGCAACGTCGCGGCCAGTGCTTGCAGCGGTGCCGGATCGCGGCTGGCCAGGACCAGCGCGCAGCCCTCCTGGGCCAGCACTTCGGCGGTCGCCCGCCCGATCCCCTTGCTGGCGCCGGTGATCAGCGCGCGTCTGCCCGCAAGCCCGAGGTCCATGCCATTGCGTCCTGTTCAGGTGATCGACTGCGCCAGTTCCCAGGCCTGCTCCGCCATCAGCCGCCCGCGCCGCCCCTCCTGGATCGCCGCCGTGCTGGCGGCCGAGCCGACCAGGCCGCGCTTGAGGATGCCCTGCAGGATCGCGGCGATGCGGAACATGCCGAACACCACATACACCTCCCAGTCCGGGATCGGCATCGCCTGGCCGGTGCGCCGGCAATAGGCGGCGACATATTCGGCCTCCGTCGGGATGCCGAGGGCGGCCAGGTCGAGGCCGGCGAGGCCGCGGAACTGCACCGGGCTGATCCGCCACGACATGACGTTGTAGGCGAAGTCGGCCAGCGGCTCGCCCAGGGTGGACAGCTCCCAGTCCAGCACCGCGACCACGCGCGGCTCGGTCGGGTGGAAGATCAGGTTGTCGAGGCGGTAGTCGCCATGCACCAGCGCCGTCGTCTCGCGCGCCGGCAGGTGCGCCGGCAGCCAGTCGATCAGCCGGTCCATCGCCGGAATCGGCTCGGTTTCGCTGGCCCGGTACTGCCTGGTCCAGCGCGCCACCTGGCGGGCAAGGTAGCTGCCGGGCCGCCCGTAATCGGCAAGCCCGCGCGCCTGCCAGTCCAGCGTGTGCATGGCGGCAATGGCGGCGCCCATGCCGTCGAACACCGCCCGCCGTTCCGCCGGCGCGAGGCCGGGCAGGCCGGGGTCCCAGAACACCCGCCCGTCCACGTGCTCCATGACGTAGAACATGCTGCCGATCACGGCGGGGTCGGTGCACAGCGCCAGCGGCCGTGCCACCGGCACCGCGGTGCCGAAAAGCGCCTGCAGCACGCGGAACTCGCGATCGACCGCGTGCGCGCTCGGCAGCACCTCGCCGGCCGGCTTGCGCCGCAGCACGTAGCGCGCGCCGGGCGTGGTCAGCCGGAAGGTCGGGTTGGACTGCCCGCCCTCGAAGCGCGCGATGGCGAGCGGTCCGGCGTAGCCGGGCACGTGCGCGGCCAGCCACGGGGCCAGCCGCGCCGCATCGATCGCCTGCGGATCGCTCATGCGATCCATACGGGTTCCGTCCGCGGCCCCGGCCGGTCGTGCGCCGGCGTCACGCCGGCGCTGCCGCCGGTCAGGCTCTCCGGCCCCTGGTAGCGCCGCAGCTCCAGCTTGGCGATCTGGTTGCGGTGTACCTCGTCCGGCCCGTCGGCGAGGCGCAGCGTGCGCGCGTTGGCGTAGGCCCTGGCCAGGCCGTAGTCCTCCGTCACGCCGGCGCCACCGAACGCCTGGATCGCCCAGTCGAGCACGCGGCAGGCCATGTTCGGGGCCGCCACCTTGATCATCGCGATCTCCGCCCGCGCCGCCTTGTTGCCGCGCTTGTCCATCATGTCGGCGGCCTTCAGCGTCAGCAGCCGCGCCTGCTCGATCAGGATGCGGCTCTCGGCGATGCGCTCCTGCGTCACCGTCTGCTCCGACACCGCCCGGCCGAAGGCGACGCGCGTCATGGTGCGGCGGCACATGCGTTCCAGCGCCCGTTCCGCCAGCCCGATCAGCCGCATGCAGTGGTGGATGCGTCCCGGCCCCAGCCGGCCCTGCGCGATCTCGAAGCCGCGGCCTTCGCCCAGGATGATGTTGTCGGCCGGCACCCGCGCCTCCTCGAACATCACCTCGCCATGGCCGTGCGGCGCGTCGTCGTAGCCGAACACCGGCATCGCGCGCTTCACCGTCACGCCGGGATGCGGCAGCGGCACCAGCACCATCGATTGCTGGCGGTAGCGGTCCGGACTGTCGGGCGCGGTCTTGCCCATCACGATCATGACGCGGCAGCGCGGGTCGGGCGCACCGGAGGTCCACCATTTGCGGCCGGTGATCACGTACTCGTCGCCCTGGCGCCGGATGCGCGTCTCGACGTTGGTGGCATCGGAGGAGGCCACGTCCGGCTCGGTCATCGCGAACGCCGAGCGGATCTCGCCGGCGAGCAGCGGCTCCAGCCATTGCCGCTTCTGCGCGTCGCTGCCGTAGCGTTCCAGCACCTCCATGTTGCCGGTGTCGGGCGCGGAGCAGTTGAACACTTCCGGCGCGAACGGCGAGCGGCCCATCACCTCGCACAGCGGCGCGTATTCCAGGTTGGTGAGCCCGGCGCCGCGCGCGCTCGCCGGCAGCCAGAGGTTCCACAGCCCGGCGGCGCGCGCGTGGCGCTTCAACTCGTCGATCAGTTCCGGCGGCTGCCAGCGGTCGCCCTCGCCGATCTCAACCAGCATCCGCGCTTCGTTCGGATAGACGTGCTCCGCCATGAAGGCTTCGACACGCGCCTTCAACTCCAGGACTTTTGGCGAATAGTCGAAGTCCATGCTCGGTTCCCCCTCAGGACAATGTGCCGACGGCGCCTTCCAGCACCTGCCACGCGGCGTCGCCGTACCGTTTGTGCCAATC
>JAJZVE010000424.1 GCA_021845835.1 Pseudomonadota bacterium
AACTGTGCGCCGGCGTTCAGCACCCTGACACCCCCGATACGCTACCGATCGCTACTCACAACAGCCAGACGTGGTCAGCTCGACAAAAGCAGCAGGTCGATCGGCTCCCTGATGAGCGCACACGCGCCACTCTCGAACATCAACTCGCGCGCGCGGAAGCTGATGAACGTGTCTGCAATCGTCAGCCTTGAGAAATCAGGCGCCGCTTTGCCTCGTATTCGGCTTGGTCGATCTCGCCGCGAGCGAAGCGCTCGTTGAGGATATCGAGCGCCGTCCGGCTCGGTGGCAGATGGGGCGGCGCCCCAGCGGTTGGCCAGGGGCCGCCGAGCCATCGGACGGCAACGACGGCGACCACGATCACCGCGGCAAGCACCAGGATCATGAACAGGGGTCCGAAGATCATGCCGTACCATCCCCATCCCCACATCATAGGTGGGCCGTACGCGTAGGGTTCGGCCGGTGTTGCCGCCCAGCCTTGGACAGGCACCAGTGCGATGGCGGCAAACCCCGCATAAGCGGGCGAGACATAAGTCTTCATCGTCGGATGCTTGACTCGGACAGCAGCGTGCCCGAAGCGGCACGGCCCACCCGTCCGATGACACGGACAACAATCGCGGCGTTCCGGTTCATGCTTCCAGCCCAACGGAAACGCTGACGGGATTGCGGATGATGTCGAGCACGGGTGAGGTTCGCTGGACGTACTCGCACAGTTCCATGAGTTGCTCGCGCGAGGCGTCACTCCTGACGCGACACGTGACCTGAATGTCCTGGTAACCGGGGCGCACTTTGTCCGACAGTCCTAGGAAACCATGCAGGTTGATGTTGCCAGCGAGGCCAAGCGTCAGTGCGTCAATGCGAATCCCCCGCGCAGCGGCGTTGTAGGCAAACCCGACCGCAAGGCAGGAGGCGAGGCCGGCCAGGACCATTTCCACCGCGTTGGGACCCGCATTGCCACCGAGCAGTACCGGAGGTTCGTCGGCCTCCAGGACGAACGGCTTGCCGCGGCTCGCATCCTCCGCACCCGCTCCATGGAAGCTCTGGATGCGGGTTCGGCTATGACCGCCTCTCTGCCATTCGGTCTCGGCGCGGAACTGAAAATTCGCCAGATCCGGGTTCGCTTTGATCGCGTCGATGGTCGCAAGCAGCCTGCCGACATCGACACCGTTTGTCAGGTTGTTCTGAGGTTCTGTCACGGCTTCGTTCCTTCCCTCGTTCAGGTCGAACTGACGTCGTCACGTCACGCGGCGACCGCTGCAACCGGTCGTCCTGCCGCCCACCATTGCGGGTAACCGTCCTCCAGCCGGCGGGCGTCGTAGCCCTGAGCTCGCAGCGTCGCGACCGCCTCGAAAGCAAAGACGCAGTAGGGACCCCGGCAATAAGCCACGACGGCACGATCGTCAGGTAGCTCGCCGAGGCGCTGCGGGAGTTCGTCAAGCGGGATACTCACGGCGCCGGGGATGTGGCCGGCGGCAAATTCGTCGCGCGGCCGCACATCGATCAGCGTGGCCACGCCGTCGCGAAGCCGGTCAGCGAGTTCCGCCTGCGACACGGGCTCAAGCGAATCCCGCGCGTGGAAATAGCTCTGCACGATCTTGTCGATCTCCGCGACACCACGCTCGGCGGTGCGGCGAACCGCCGACAGCAGGTCCACAACATCGCGGTCCGCCAATCGATACAGCACCTGCTTGCCCGAGCGTCGGGCGACCACGAACCCTGCCCGGCGTAGCAGTTGCAGGTGCTGCGATGCATTCGTGACCGTCAGGCCTGCGAGGCGGGCCAACTCATCGACGCTTCGCTCGCCCTGCGCGATGAGCTCGATCAGTTCGACACGATGCCCGTTCGCGAGGGCCTGCGCGACGACGGCGAATTGCGCGAACACGGCACGCTTCGGACTGGCGCTTGACACTGTCGCCCCATCATTCCAACATTCGCTGGAACGTACGGGCGAGCGCCCGCATCTGTCAAGCAGTGCCACACCGCATCCGGCCGGTCGGTCGGCCAAACAGGAGGGTTCCATGATCCTGCGCCAGTTCCTCCATACCGATCCCGTCGCCGCCTCCTACCTGTTCGGCTGCGGCGGCAAGGCGGCCGGTGCCGTGGTGGATCCGGTCGGCGACCCGGCCACCTATCTGCGGGCCGCCGAGGCCCTCGGCCTGCAGATCCGCTACGTGATCGACACGCATGTGCACGCCGACCACCTCTCCACCGGCCGCGCGCTGGCCGAGGCCGCGGGCGCGCCCTACGTGCTCGGCCCCGGCGCGGACGTGACCTATCCCCACAAGGAGGCGCCGGATGGCGAGGTTCTGCCACTCGGCAACGTCGAGATTGAGGTGGTGCATACGCCCGGCCACACGCCCGAGCATATCTGCCTGCTGGTGCGCGACCGCACCCGCGCCGAGGAGCCGTGGTTCGTCATCACAGGTCACACGCTGATGGTGGGCGATCTCGGCCGGACGGAGTTGGCCACCAGCGCCGAGGCCGGGGCACGGGCGCTGTTCGCCAGCGTCCGGCGGCTGCGTGCCCTGCCGGACTATCTGGAGGTGCTGCCCGGCGCCTTCTCCGGCTCGGTCTGCGGGCGCGGGCTGTCCGGCAAGCCGACCTCGACGATCGGCTTCGAGAAGCGCCACAACCGTGCCTTCGGCATCGACGACGAGGGCGCGTTCGTGCAGGCCATGCTGGCCGACATCCCGCCGCCACCGCCACAGGCGGCTGCCCTCCGCGCTGCCAACGCCGGCCGCACGGCGTGAGCGAGGCGGCGCCCGCCGTCCAACTCGGCCTGCGCGAGAACTGGCGGCAGTTCTCGCTGCTTGCGCTGATCAATGCCCTGGTAGGCGGCATGGTTGGGCTGGAGCGCACCGTCGTCCCGCTGATCGGCGCCGAGACGTTCCACATCGCCTCGGCGACGATCGTGGCATCCTTCGTCGCCAGCTTCGGCATCGCCAAGGCGTTCACCAACCTCGTCTCCGGCCAGTTGGCCGACAGCTGGGGCCGCAAGCACGTGTTGGTGCTGGGCTGGGCGATCGGGTTGCCGGTGCCGGTCATGATCATCTGGGCGCCGAGCTGGAACTGGATCGTCGCCGCCAACCTGCTGCTGGGCATCAGCCAGGGGCTTGCCTGGTCGATGACGGTGAACATGAAGATCGACCTTGTCGGACCGAAGTCGCGGGGCCTGGCCGTGGGCCTCAACGAGTTTGCCGGCTATGCCGCTGTCGGTCTGACCGCCTTCGCCACCGGCTGGATCGCGAGCGCGACCGGGACGCTGCGTCCTGCGCCGTTCTATCCCGGCATCGCCTACGCCGTCCTCGGGCTTGCGCTGTCGGTGCTGCTGGCGCGCGACACGTCCGCACATGTGCGCCTGGAGGCAGCGGGCCACGCCAAGGCGGAGCCCGCCCGGTTCATCGACGTGTTCCTGCGCACCTCGTTCCGCGACCGCGAGATGTTCGCCATCTGCCAGGCGGGGCTGGTGAACAACCTGAACGACGGCATGAGCTGGGCGATCTTCCCGCTGTTCTTCGCCGCGCGCGGGCTGGGCGTCGAGGGGATCGGCACGCTCAAGGGCGTCTATCCCGTGGTCTGGGGCGTGCTGCAGATCGTGACCGGCCCGCTGTCTGACCGGCTTGGCCGGAAGGGCCTGATCGCCTGGGGAATGTGGGTGCAGGCGCTGGGCCTGTTCATGATCGCGGCGCTGGACGGGTTCGGCTGGTGGCTGTTGGCCAGCCTGCTGTTGGGGCTGGGCACCGCGATGGTTTATCCGACCCTGATCGCCGCGATTTCCGATGTGGCCCACCCGAGTTCGCGGGCACGTTCGCTGAGCGTGTACCGCTTCTGGCGCGACATGGGCTACGCCGTCGGCGCGTTGCTGGCCGGGGTGATCGGCGACACCTTCGGCCTTGCTGCCGCGATCGCCGCGATCGGTGGGCTGACCTTCATCTCAGGCCTCATGGTGGCGGTGGCGATGCCGCGGCGATGACCAGCGCCGCCGGCATGACCCGTGCCTATGCCAACTGGCGTGCTTCAACGCTGGGACGGCTCACCGACCGGCTGGAAGACGCGCTGCTGCGCGACATGCTCGGCGACGTTGCCGGCCGCGCGGTGCTCGATCTCGGCTGCGGAGACGGCAAGCTGGCCGTGCATCTGGCGGCGGCCGGCGCGCACATGGTCGGCCTCGATGCCGATCCGACTATGCTGCGAGCGGCTGCCTCACGCGCCGCCGCGGCTGGAGTGAGCGTGCAGTTCGCGACCGGCCGTGCGGAGGCGCTGCCTTTCATGGCTGGGCAGTTCGACCTCGTGGTCGCCGGGACCGTGCTGTGCTTCGTGCCGGACGCCGAGGCTGCCTTTCGCGAGATCGCGCGCGTGCTGCGGCCAGGCGGGGCGGTGGTGATCGGTGAGCTCGGGCGCTGGAGTCTGTGGGCGCTTCGCCGGCGTATCCGCGGCTGGCTCGGAAATCGGCTCTGGCGTGAGGCCCATTTCCGCACGGGGGGCGAGCTGCGACGATTGGCCGCCGGCGCCGGGCTTGAGGTGCGGGCGCTGCGTGGCGCGGTGTTTTACCCACCCGTGGCCGCGCTGGCCTGGGCGATGGCGCCGCTCGATCCCTGGCTCGGCCGGATCACCGGCATCGGCGCCGCGTTCCTCGTGCTGCGGGCGGGGAAGCCGGCGGAGGCTGGCTGTGGCGCGCCGACCACCTCGCCTACTTCGCGTGGCCGTCTCCATTCCCGACCTGACGCCAGCGCAGAAGCGGCATCGCGAGCGCCAGAAACATGACGGCCCCCGCCCCCCAGACCCGGACGTATCCGGGCATCCCGAGTGCCGGGGAGAAACGATAAACGGCGGCCAGGATGGCCCACACCAGGGCCACACCGAGCACAAGCCCCGCCTCGAGCGGGATGGATGGCAACTTCACGACGATCTCCTTTCGAGCTCGCTCCGCCATACCGCGGCGCTAGTGTCCCGCATGGCCACCAACCACGACTATCGGCAGCGA
>JAJZVE010000425.1 GCA_021845835.1 Pseudomonadota bacterium
AATCATCCAATTCATCTAACGCGACTCCCAAAGCCCGCAGATTTACATCCTGAGTCGGCCACCGAACCCTGCCAGCCTCAATCGCATCGGCCAGGAAGGTGAGTTCAGCTGATCTCACCGGGCTGCGCCGTTGCGCGTAAAGGCTTCCAGAAATGCTGCCCCTTCAGAGAGGACGGTTTCGACGACGAGCGCTCTGTCGAGAAAATCATTCCTCTGCTCGCAGCTTGTTTCCGCGATCAAGAGGCAGCCATGGCAAGCAGCACCGTGCAAAGGTCTGGCTGACAGGCGGTCGTCGGGACGATGTTCGGCGCATATTGGATCATTCGAGCACAACACGGCCAGTTCGAGCGCGTGGCGGAGATGACGCCCGATGCTTCTGGCGCTCTCCACCAGTCCGCCCAAAGTTCCCTCAGACCCAGAGGATGCCGTATAAATCAAAATCCCGTAGCGACCCTCATTTGCGTAAATCCGCTCTCGGAGGGAGTTGGCGGCATACCCTGCCTCCAGCGCGATGGCGGTCAACAGCATGTGTGCCAGAGAGTGCAGCATGATGTAGGCGACACCCGGAAATTCACGGCGACTGTTCTGGCGGTCCGCCTTCCACGAAAGAAAGCCGGCCCGCAGCGCATCTTGCCGCGCTAGCACTTCCGGACGGCAGAGCCATGCTTCGACGTCCTGCCGCTTGAGCTGGATGAAAATTCCCTCGCCCCGATGCTCCACGGCCGGCAGCCAGGTTACAGCGCGAGCCAAGGCCGCGCGCTCAACGCCGATATCGAGCTCACCATCTTCGTCCGGAGCGAGAGCATCGAAGCGTGTGAAGCCAGCCTGCGCGATCACCTCTCGGAGGCGCCGGATCACGACGACTCGCTCAACAGCGCCGAGCAACGGCTCTCCTGCAAGCTGCCAGAAGGATGGGTCGAGAGTTTCCGCAAAGAAGGGGCTATCAGGCGTATCGCGACCCATCGATGGCCTGCCGGAGGCCATGACATCGAACTCTGCGGGCTTGAGGCCCATATCGGCGATCGATGCAGCGCCTGCTATCTTGCGTTCGATCGCTGCCATCACTTCGTCATCGCTGAAGCCATCGAGATCAGCCGCCAGACCGCTGTTGAATTTGCGAGCCATTCCCAGCGTCGCCTGGTCGGTGACTTTCGCCAGATCGGTCCACCAATGTTCCAGTATAGCCTTAAGAGCCTCGTCTTCGTCCGGCAGCGAGATAGCGCTCATTAACTCGGGAAAATAGGCATTGCTTGCGGTTCGGATCAGAAGGCGCCGATGTTCGTTGCACTCCTCATCCGAATAGGGGCCGAGCCAGGGCCGCTTCCCACGGCACATGCCCAACGCCGTCGTTCTCGGGGATACGGCGTCGAGAAGCCGACGCTCGGCGCCACAATCGCATCCCACGACCACATCCGCGACGTCTCCAGATGTGCCCCGTTCCTCGGTCCATAGTGTTCGAGTGCATTCTGTCACGCCGTGGTGGATATAGACCCGCCAATCGATATCCTCGACATGGCCGCGCGTGCAGGCGGCGACGAATCGCACCGGCACAACCGGCTTCTTCCGACCATCTTCCGGATCCCGATACATATCATTCGTCAGCGCCGCTTCACCGATCAGCCTCCGCCGACGGAAGCGCCCGCCACCGCCAGCCGCCGGCTCCTGGGTCACGTACCAGCCTGGGAAGACGCGCGCAGCCACATAGCGCGGCGGCGAACTATGCTGTGTGGCTGCTTCCTCCTCGTAAGACGGCGGAGCATAGAGTTCGAGCGTAGGTACATTCAGCAGCGTGCGCAGCTTCGCCTGGAGGCGTGGTTCCTCGATACGAACGCGAGTGCCGAGCTTCCAATCGTCCAGCTTCCAATCGTCCAATCCACCAACGATGACCGATTGCCGCGGCAGATCGACCAGGGAACCCGGGCCAAAGGTGGTGACAACTTGGCTCTGTCGCAGAAACTGGCCATCGCGCGCCATCGTGATTTTCCCTTCCTCAGATGATCTCGACCAGCACGCCGGGCTCGACATCCCGAAGCGACCGACCGGCACGGAACTTTCGTTCCCGGGCGGTAAGTTTGGGTTCGAGAACCTCATGCAGCAGCGACCGCGCAACACCCGCCCGCCCGTAACCCAGCGTGCCCCCCGCCTGTGCGATTTCGCGAGCGAGATCTGTCCAAATGTCCAGAAGCTCTTGCACTCTGCGCCCAGCCTGCGCGCCCTGCGCTGGGTCCAACCGGCCGGCGCGCGCACTTACCGCCGCCTTGACCACCGACAAAGCAGCCGTATGAGCCGCGATCTTTCCCGCCGCAGTCTGCGGCGTGAGATCGCGGGTCCCAAGCCTCGCCAGGGCAACGGTGATCGCAGCCAGGCCGCGGTCCAGCGCCCGGGGTGAGAACGGCGTCACACTGGTCGGCTCCACGCTGCGGTAGAAACTACCGTGGAAGGCGCGAAACCGCTCGTAGTGCGAGCGGTCACGAGGCTTGTTCACATTCAGGGCCGCCACGACCACGCCCGGCCGGTGCTCGTCGCGGCCGACACGGCTGGTTGCCTGGATGTATTCCGCCGTTGTTTTTGGTTGGCCGGTCACCACCATCAAGCCAAGCCGCAGGATATCGAGGCCGACAGAAATCATGTTGGTGGCCAGCGTCACATCGACACGGCGCTTTGGATCTGCGAACCCCGCCGCCAGCTTGTCCTTCGTCGCTGACACCTCATTGGTGGCGATGCGGGACGTAAGCTCGGCGGGCTCATAGGCGATCGTCCGGCTGGCGAGGCCGGCGTCCGCCTCTCCGATCCGCTTTCGGGCATCATAGCCTTCCAGACGCGGCCGAACCTGCTCTTCAACCAACCGCCGTGACGCCGCGAGTTCGCGCAACGCATTAAAATACGCGATCAAAGTCATGTACGGATCAGCCGGATTCTGGTCGGGCGAACCGGCCCAGGTGTTCCATCCATATTGCGCGGCGGACATCAGCGTGACCAGCGCGCGCAGGAACACAACGCGCGGGCTGACGCCGGGCGCCGCCAAGCCCAGATACAGACGGCCACCGGGATCGTCCTCTGGCATTCCCTTGGCGAAGAAACTGTCACGGCGATCCGGCCCGGGAGGCGGGAACACCTGCACCGCCGGGCGGTCGAACAGCGCGCCGATCTGCTTCTTTGCACTCCGAACGGTGGCCGTCGAAGCCACGATCTTTGGGCGGATCTCGCGACCATCCTCCAACCGGCGCGTGCACAGCGCATCGAGGGCGGTTTCATACAGCCCAGTCATGCTGCCGAGCGGCCCGCTGATCAGATGCAGCTCGTCCTGGATCACCAGATCGGGCGGCGGCAACGGGCGCGGCAACGGCTGCCCCCGTCCAGGCTCCGCGGCACTGTAGAACCCATCAGCGTCGAACCGCTCGGCGAGGCCGAAGAACCCCGCGATCTCGCCGGTCCAAGGCATCGCGGCGAACTTATCGACGGTGGCAATCATGAATGCGGGAAGCCTGCGATAGATCGGCTCGTCAACCGCGTGCAGCGGTATCGGCCGATTATGGCTCGCGTGGAAATCGCAGCTCCGGTTGACGCAGAACAAGTCGAGACGCGTTGGCGCGTCGCTGTTCGGCGCCAGCTTGAAGCTGTCGCGGCCGAACAGCGTGCCACACCACGGGCAGCGCTCGATCGGCAATGGCTGCGGCTTCTTGGTGTTGTTGACGAAGTCCAGCACCTTCATGCGGATACTGCGCCGACGCGGATCCGGCTCGCCTTTGCGGCCCATGCGATTGGGCGTGGCGCCGGAACCGACCCACAAGCCGATCTCGATCGGCCATGACCCAAGCCGCGCCGGGGCTGCCTGGCGTTCCAGTTCCAGGGCGCACACCACGCCCGCCGCGCGCCCGAGCTGGTCGAGCGTCAGCAGCCGAAGCGTGTAGCGCATCAATACCGCAAGGCCCGCACCGCCCTGCCCAGGGTTGCGCAAGCGGCGCAGCGCGATGGTGAACGCGGCGAGACCCAAATACGCCTCGGTCTTGCCGCCGCCGGTGGGGAAGAACAGCAGGTCCACCACCTGCCGGTCGGCGTGATCGGGTTCCACCAGTCCTTTGATGTTCAGCAGCAGGAAGGCGAGCTGAAACGGCCGCCAGGATGGCGTGATGGACGTTGGGGGAACGCCACGCTCCAGCGCCATGCGCCGGCGCCCGGCCTCGGCCACGGTCCGGTTAGCGATGCGGAACGCCTCCAGCACGATGGGGTCCGCGAGACAGGCGACGCCGTCCTCGATCCGGTCCGCGGCCATCTCGGCGTTGGCGAGAAGTTGTTCCGCGACGTCTTGGCGTTTAGGCGCCAACCCGCCGAGCGCGCCGCGTTGGACGGCGATCCACTCCCGATAGGTCCGCGTCAGTCCCGCAAGTCCCTGCCGCGCAGCAGCCGCATCCGTCAGCGCGCCAAGCGCCTGCATCCGCAACTCGCAGCCGACATCGGCCGGTGCGGCGGAAACGACCCGGGGCACGATCGCCGACGGTACCCAGCTGGTGCAAACGTCGCGGCACTGGCCGTTCTCCATCGTCCAATCGGCCGAGACATTGTGGCCGACGGCGAGTTCCACCGCGTCGCGATAATGCAGATCCGCCAGCGCCTCGTCAGGATCGTTTGACCCGTAGCCACGCGGGTCGGGGCGGGCGATGAACGGCGTGTCGCCGTGCACGTGAAGGGCGGCCTGGAACGCCACCGCCTGGTCGGCATACCGGCCACGGCGCGGCAGGCGGCGGTTGACCAGGAACAGCGCCACGCTGCGCGCCGGCGTCGGCCCCTCCGGCAGACTCAGCGTGACCTTGCGCGAGACCACCGAGAGCACGAGGCCGTCGCTATCGGGGATCGGCTGTTCCTCCCGCCCGGCGTCGGGCAGGGCCAGGGTGATCACCGCCGATTTCGGCGTGCGCCGCCACTCCACAGCGCGGCGCGACTTTGCGGCCGGGCTGTCTTGCGGGGGGTCTTCGGC
>JAJZVE010000426.1 GCA_021845835.1 Pseudomonadota bacterium
GCAGAGCCGCCATGATCTGGGCGAAGCGCGTGGCGATGGGATGGGGCGGGGCGTCGTTCACGGCGGTATAAGACCATGCAATCGTTAAAAGAGCGTTAACCGGGCCGAGATTGCCGCGTCGGGGCGGAAGGGGCGCCGGGAGGAGTCTGATGCGGCGCGCGGCCGGCCCGCCACCCGCACGCACGACCAACCGGCCGAAATGCTGGCAGACCCGGGCCAAGCCGGCCTTCGTCCTGGCGCACAAGCTGCTGCGGGTAGTGGGTTAGTTTGAGTGGCCCCTACCGACCCAAGGCGGGCGCTGGACGCTTTCCTGATCCACTCTGAAAGCGGACATCGCGCTGGCGCACTAAGCCCATCCTCGACCTCCAAAGATGATTTACGTGTATAATATGTACTCTTCTTAACTTTCAGATTAGGTGATTCGTGTTATTCGTTTTTCTCACTTATGGAGGTCAATAACGCCCCCGGGGGAAAGGAGGCAGCACATGATGGACTTGGACCGCACGCAGCACGCCACACAGCGACATCAAGGCCGGACGACTCCGGCCCTCTTCGAGACGCTTCTTCTGGACCACGGCAGCCGGCTCCGCCGGCACGGCGTCGACGTGGTTTTTCTCGATAAAGCCGCGCGCAAGCGGCTGCGGGAGGAACTTGGCGGCGATCGCGGTCTGCGACTCTTCGAGCGCTGGACCAACAGCTATCTCGTCGTGGGCGACAACGGCCAGATCATCACCACGGCTCGGCGGAACCGCCGAATCAGGCGGCCGTAAGCCGTCACCTTCATCACGCAACGTGCAAGGAGCTAACCGCCATCATGGCTAATATCAGTCTCCCCGAACTAGACCGTTTGGTGTCCGTTCTGAGAAGCTCGGACACCTCAGCGCTCAGCCCCGCTCTCACCCTCGCCCAAGAAGGGCGGATCACGGTGCAGTGGGCGCCCTTCGACCACACGCCGTCGACAGCGCGCCTCGTTCTCGTCGGCATCACTCCCGGCCTGGAACAGGCCCGGAACGGCCTGCGCGCCTTCCGCGATGCCCTGAAACGCGACCTGCCGCTGCCGGAGGCGCTGCGCCAAGCCAAGCTGGCCGGCAGCTTCAGCGGTCCGATGCGCGCCAACTTGGTCGCGATGCTCGACCGCATCGGTGCGCAGCGCGCCCTCGCGGTGCCGAGCTGCGAAGTCCTGTTCGACCCGGCCCACGAGCTGGTGCACTTCACCTCGGCCCTGCGCTACCCGACGTTCATCGATGGCGCAAACTACAACGGCAATCCCGACATGCTGCGCCATCCGGTGCTGCGGCAGGTGGTCGAGACGTTCCTCGCCGCTGAGGCGCGGGCGCTGCCAAAGGCGCTTTGGCTGCCGCTCGGCCCGAAGCCGACCGCGGCCCTGCGCCACCTGGTCGCGCTCGGCGCCCTGCCGGCCGCACAGGTGCTCGAGGGACTGCCGCACCCGAGCGGCGCCAATGCCGAGCGGATCAGCTTTTTCCTCGGCCGCAAGGATCGCGCCACCCTGTCCGCTAAGACGCGGCCGGACGTGCTGGAGCGGGCGCGCGACGCCTTGGTTGCTCAGGTTGCACATCTGAGCTTGGCCTGAGGCGCGCCATGACCCGCATCCTTATAACCCGCCTCAACCCCCGCACTGGTCGCATCGAGCGGCCTTGGCGCAACCGCGAAGGCGTGTTTGTGCTGGGCGACCCCACGCACGGCGCGCAGAAGCACCATGACCGCTTTGCCGTGAAGGTGGGTACCCTCGCGGAGGTGGCTGACCTCGTGAAGCAAGGATTTTCGCTGCGTATGACGGATGGCGAAACTCCCCCGTCCCTAATCGCACCCGAATCCCTGACGATCACGGAACAAGAGGGCGACGAGGGACGCGAGCAATGGGCGGAAACCCTGCCCAAAGCGCCTTTCAGCAAGGACGACATGCTGACCGAGCTGAAACGTGCCATGCTGGTTCAGGCAAGCCAGATCGCTCATGCCGGCTCGATGGAAGCAGCGATCGCGTTCATCGGTTTCGGAACTACCAACGAGCTCTATCCATATTGCGAGGACGACGCCGACAAAGTCGATCTACGTCGCTTCCATGCTTCTTCCTACATGGATGCGGCTTACGACTACGCTTTTCAAATCGGCTGCTATTGGGCGTTCGGTGACGGTGAGGCGCAGGACCTCAACGAGTTTATCCAAGGAGCCAATCCCCGAAATTGCTTCGGCAACGGGTCCCCGCTCGCTAACCTGGACAGTCTTTGTCGAAGAGCTGCCGACATGGCTTTCGGGCGCTGGAAATTATCGCAAGGCCATGACCTCAGAATTCGCGAATTAGCGTTGCTTGCCGACATGAAGGAGCCAGCGGTTCGCAATTCCCTCTCCAAGGATCGCATTACCGTCCAGAATGGTGAAGTTGACAGCGAAGCTGCTTCCAAGTGGCTCGCCGAACGTCGGGACTTCATTCCGACCAGAACCAATGAGGGCAATAAGGAGCGCTGGGCGAATTTTGCGCGGACTGTGCTTCAGATTAACGATCTTTCAAAGGCTTTCGGTCAACTTCTAAAAGGGTATCCGCTTTCCGAAGCGGAACTTGCAGCCAAGGCGCAGGTCTCAGAACCCTTCATTGGCGCACTTGCCGCTGGCAGGCCCACGCTCGACCTGGAAGCGCTCCGCCGCGTCGGCGAAGCGCTCGACTTGGACGCGCCGCATTTTGTCGGTGTTGCTGTTCAGGCGGCTCTACGCGTCGGAGCTTCCCAATGACTCGCCCGACCTGCTACCGCCCTATCCGACCGATCCGCCGGGCTTACATAAAGCTCAGACAAGTGTTGCGTGGCTGACGCACGAAATGGAGCGGCGGGACATCTCCAACCTCGAACTCTATCGCCGGCTGCGCGCTGCTGGCCTCAGGGGAGTGTCCACCAACATCATCTCACTTTGGCGCACCGACAAAACGGCGATCACACCGGAAACGCTGCCACTCCTGTTGGAGGCGCTCGAGATGCCCCCCCAAACCGGCAGCTATGGGCCAAGCACTTTTTTCACGCCCTGCATCCGGCTTTTGCTGACCTGATCTTTAGACTGCCACCCGCCGCTGTATGACGCTTCGCGACGCGGCGACTGGCCTGCACTAGGGCTGAGCCTAGGACCTCCACGACCTAACGGCCGACCGACCGCTTCCCACCCGTTGAAGACATTCAAACTGACCCAGAGCGAAGCTGCGTGAGGCCATCCGCGCACGAACGATCCGGGGTGGATGGCCGGGTCGAGGCCCGGCCATGACGGGGACTGCCTCGGACCCTTACCCCGACGCGGGCGGGAGCAGCGCCCCCCTCACACCGGGGCGAAGCGTCCGTCCGCGCCCAGCACGCTCAGCACGCCCGAGCGCACGTCGAAATGCGCCCCGTGCAGGCGCAGCCGCCCCTCCCGCACCGGCGCGGCGATCCAGGGGAAGGTCAGCAGCGACTCGAGCGAAACCCGCACCGTCTCCTGCTCGCAGGTCAGTTGCGGATCGACCGGGTCGCAGGCCAGGGTGCGGGCACGGGCGGGTTCGGCCAGCCGGATCCAGGGGCCGACGAACTCGCCCAGCGTCTCCGGCACCCCTTCCAGCAGCGCCCGCACGCCGCCGCACAACCCGTGGCCCATCACGATCAGGTCCCGCACGCCCAGCGCGCGGACGCCGAATTCCAGCGCGGCGCTGGTGCCGTGACAGGCGCCGTCCGGCTGCCAGGGCGGCACCAGATTGGCGACGTTGCGCACGACGAAAATCTCCCCCGGCCCGGCATCGAAGATCATCGCCGGATCGACCCGGCTGTCGGCGCAGGCGATCACCATTGCCCGCGGCTGTTGGCCCTCGGCGGCCAGATGCTCGAACACGGCGCGGCGTTCCGGCCAGGCGCCGGCGCGGAACCGGCGGTAGCCGGCGATCAGCGCGTCCATCGATATCCTCCAGTAGCCTCCCGGGCCGGGCGGCGGCGGGACGGCCGGCCTATCCCGCCTTGCCGGCCGGGGCAATCGCCGCCGGGACACGCGCCATATGGGCAATCGCCGCGCGGGCCAGGGCGTCGATCGTGTCCACCAGCGGCGCGCCGAGCGTCTCGGTGGGGCCGGCGGCGAGGCCGAGCGGAATCTCGGTGCAGCCGAGCACGATCGCCCGTGCGCCGCGGGCGGCGAGGGCGCGCGCCGCCTCGGCCAGCGGGGCGTAGGCTTCGGCGACGCGGTTGGCCTTCACCAGGGCGATGGCGGGGGTGACCAGGCGCTGCATCTGGTCCTCCGGCGGGGTCAGGCAGGTCCAGCCGGCGCCGGCCAGGCGGTCCTGATACAGGCGCATCGCCAGCGTGGCCGCGGTGCCCATCAGCCCGATCGGGCCGGGCGCGATGCCGAGGCGGGCGAGGTCGGCGGCGGCGGCATCGACGATGTGCAGGATCGGGCCGCCGGCGGCGGCGGCCATTTCGTCGTACCAGCCGTGCGCGGTGTTGCAGGGAATGACGATCGCGCCGCAGCCAGCGGCGCGCAGCCCGGCGATGCCGCGCAGCAGCCAGGGCAGCGGATCGTCCCCGTCACTGAGCTTGCCGCGGGTGCGGTCGGGCACGCGGGGATCGGACCACAGGACGGCGGGGATGTGGTCCTGGTCGCGGGTGGCGGGCGTGAGCAGGGTCAGGCGCAGCATGAACTGCGCGCTGGCGAGCGGCCCCATGCCGCCCAGTACGCCAAGCATGGGCACGCCAAGCATGGGCACGCCGGGCATGGGCACGCCAAGCATGGGCTGGTCAGCAGGGGTCATCGTGGTCTCCGTTCCGACCTCGGCGAGGGGCCGATCGCATGGGCGCCACGCGGCGGCGCCGGGGGGCATGGCGCGCGATCGCCCGGTGCCATGCCGCGCACCGCGACGGCGGTTGCGCGGGAGGCGGGGACGATCCGGCGGGTGGGGGCGTCGTTGGACATGCGGGACAGAGGCAAGCGGATTCCGGCCTGGGGGTATAGCCGCCTCTA